>DATNIU010000238.1:0-2491 GCA_035604275.1 Streptosporangiaceae bacterium
TAACCGGTGAAGGTGCCGACCTCGATCGCGCTGCGCGCGCCGGTCAGCCGGGCCAGCAGCGTCATGAAGGCGCCCTGCTCGGGTCCGATCTGCATGCCGACCGACGCGCCGAAGCGGCTGGCGGTCTCGTCGGCCAGCTCGCGCAGCACCTGATCAGGCGGCGTGCTGTGCGCGATCAGGTAGTCATGCAGTTCCTGGCTCAGCTGCTCTGTTCTCCTGGTCATTCGCCCGACGTTAGCCGATCGCCCGCGCGGCACGCCCGGCGGCTCGGCTTGCGCAGGCAGCTGCGCTGACAGGGGAGGCCAGACCGGCTCCGAGCATTACGCCAGCGGGTCTACCCTGGACTTTCATGGCCGCCGAACACCGCCTTCCGGCGCTGAGCTTCATCCCGAGCCCGTCGAGCAACGGCATTCACATTGGCCCGCTGTTCATCCACTACTACGGGCTGATGTACGTCATCGGCATCACGCTGGCCGTGATCATCGCTCGCCGGCGGCTGATGAACGCCGGTGGTGACCCAACGCTGATCGCTGACATGGCGACCTGGGCCGTGCCCGCCGGCATCATCGGGGGCCGGATCTACTTCGACATCACTACTCCAGCCCAGATCCCGCACGAGTGGTACGGCGTCTTCGCGGTCTGGTCCGGCGGCCTGGGCATCTGGGGCGGAGTCCTGGCCGGGGCGCTGGTCGGCGCCTGGCGGGTCCGCCGCCGCGGCGGCGGCGTCGCGATCGTCGCCGACGCCGTCGCACCCGGGCTGCTGGTCGCCCAGGCCATCGGGAGGATAGGGAACTACTTCAACCAGGAGCTGTTCGGCAAGCCAAGCACGTTGCCCTGGGCACTGATGATCTCGCCGCACGTCGCCCAGCAGGCCGGATACCCGGGAGTCCGCACCTTCCAGCCCACCTTCCTGTATGAGCTGATCTGGGATCTCGCGCTCGCCGCGATCCTGGTCTGGCTCGGCCACCACCGCACGATCCGGCCGCCTGGCCTGTTCGCCTTGTACGTGACCGGCTACTCGGCCTTCCGCATCTTCGAGGAGACACTGCGGGTCGACTATTCCCAGCATATTCTCGGCCTCCGGCTGAACCTGTTCGTCGCGTCGGCGCTTACCATCGTCGGCCTCGTCTGGTTCATCATCACCCAGCGGCGCACCCCAGCCACCGTCACGGCAGCCGAGACCGGCACAGCCAGTACCGACACCCCACCAGAAAGCACACCAGCCGCAGGCACCGAGCCGAGTGCCGAGACCAGCGACGCCGCCGCCGAGACCAGCGCCGACGGCGCAGCCGTCTCTGCCAGCGCCATCGTCGCCGACGCCCAGGCCGAGCAGCAGGGGTAGGTGTGGTGCGGCAAGCGGAGGATGAAGCACGGCGCATCGCAGCGGGACATGTCTGAGCGGAGATCGTCTCAGTGACGTGTGTCGAACCTCGCACAGCGCGGCCTTGACTCACCCTTCGCGCGCCCGGCTTGCGAGGAATGCGCCCTCCTCGCCACTGCCGGAGGGCACTTAGCACGGATTTCAGTCATGTTAACACCCGTTTTAAGATGGTATGTGGCCACGGAATCCGTGCTATGTCGCCTCTCCCGGCCGCAGACAACCGGCGTGTGCACCGTCCGTGTCTGGTCGGCCGCAGTCCGCGCCAGGGCAGCCCGCGTCCAGGGTAAATGCCTCGACAATGCAGCGGCTGGTCAGGCAGCATGGTCGCCTTGTGGAGGGAAGCGGTCCTACGGGCGGGCAGGCGGGCGGGGGGAACGGGCTGCCGCGGGCCCGGCGGCTGGCGCGGCGGCTGAGCCCGGACCTCGGGCCGATCAGGCACTCGCGGGACTTCCGGCTGCTGTACCTCGGCCAGGCCGGCAGCTCGGCGGGGGCGATGATCTGCTATGTCGCGCTGCCGTACCAGGCGTACCAGCTCAGCCGGTCCTCACTGGTCGTCGGGCTGCTGAGCTGCGCCGAGCTGCTGCCAGTGCTGCTGGCCGGGCTGCTCGGCGGGGCGCTGGCCGACGCGATCGAGCGGCGCAGGCTGATCCTGATCACGCAGGGCGCGGCGATCGGCTGCACGGCGCTGCTGATCGCCAACGCGCTGGCGTGGCGGCACCTGTGGGTGATGTTCGCGGCGGCGGGCCTGCTCGCCGGGGCGTTCGGGCTCCAGCGTCCGTCGGTTGAGGTGCTCGTTCCTCGGCTGGTCAGCCGTGAGGACCTGCCTGGCGCCGCGGCCCTGTCGGCGCTGCTCGGGACCGTTGCGTTCACCGGCGGGCCGCTGATCGCTGGCGGGCTGCTGGTCGGCGGGGTGCCGCTGGCCTACGCCGTGGGCGGCGCGGCCTGCGCCGCCGCGGCCGTGCCGTTCAGCCTGATGTCGCCCAGCCGACCGGCCCCGGACGCCGACCGGCCTAGCGTGCGGGGGCTGGTCGAAGGATTGCGTTACGCGGCAAGCAGGTCTGATCTTCTCGGCACCTACCTGATCGACATCGGCGCGATGCTCTTCGGCGC
>DATNIU010000239.1:0-16191 GCA_035604275.1 Streptosporangiaceae bacterium
CTAGGTCGGTGCCAGCGGCTAGGTCGGTGCCAGCGGCTAGGTCGGTGCCAGCAGCCACGTCGATGCCAGCAGCCACGTCGGTGCCGGCGGCCAGGCCCGGGAGGGTGACCCGGACCGATCCGGCTGCGGGCTCGGTGAACCTGAGCAGCAGGCTGAGCAGCGTTGTCTTGCCCGCGCCATTGGGGCCGGTGAGCGTGATCCGCTCGCCGGGGCGGATGGTGAGACTGACCTGATCCAGCACCGGCTCGGCGCGGCCAGGATAGACCACGGTGATTTCGTTCAGCGTGATGGTCTGAGCCCGTAGATCGGGCTGGGGGCGGCCGGGTCGCGGGCGACAAGGCGCCGGGGTGTCCAGGATCTCGAACGCGCGCCGGGCGGCCGCGGTTCCGTCGGCGCTGGCGTGGAACTGGGCGGCGGCGGCGCGCAGCGGCAGGAAGGCCTCGGGGGTGAGCAGCAGGACGAGCAGCGCCGTCGAGTAGCCCAGGCGTCCGTCGAGCAGCCGGATCCCGACCTCCACGGCGACCAGCGCGGTGGCGAGCGCGGCCGACAGCTCGAGGACCAGGGCGGACAGGAACGCCACCCGGAGCGTCGCCATGACGCTGACCCGGTACTCGGTGGTGATCTCGCTGATCACCCGTTCCTGCGCCCTGGCCCGGCCGAAGATCCTGAGGGTAGGCAGTCCCTGAACCACGTCGAGGAAGTGCCCGCTGAGCCTGGCGAGCAGCCGCCACTGGCGATTCGCCGACGCCTTGGCTGGCCGGCCGACGAGGACAGCGAAGACCGGGACCAGCGGCAGCGTCAGCGCGATGATCAGGCCCGATAGCCAGTCCGCGGCCGTCACGCGGGCGAGCACAGCGATCGGCACGGCGACCGCGAGCATGAGCTGCGGCAAGTACCTGGCGAGGTAAGGATCGAGCGCGTCAAGACCACTGGTCGCCAGCGTCGTGATGGCGCCGGCCCGGTTCCCGCTGAGCCAGGCCGGTCCCAGGTCGAGCGCGTGCCTGACCAGCCGGGAGCGGAGCCGGTGCTTGACGGCGGCCGCGGCCCGCAGCGCCGTGACCTCACCGCCGTACAGCGCGGCGGCACGGGCCACGAGCACCGCGAGCAGCAGCAGGATCGGCACCCGCAGCCCGGCCGGGCCGAGTCCCCTGACCGCCCCGGCCAGGACGCTCGCCAGGAGCCCTGCCTGAGCGAGGACCAGCCCCGCTACCGCCAGCCCGAGCGCGGCGGTGCCGATCAGGTACCCGCGTGCCGCGGCCGCCTCCCCGAGCAGCCGCCGCCCGACCGGCCTGCTCGTCGGGGCGGTCATCGGGTCGCGCCGGCGCCGGTTCTGTCGGTCCCGGCGGCGAGATTGTCGCTCGAGTAGACCTCGCGCAGCACCCCGACCTCGCTGGAGGTGAACGCTCGCTCGCGCCGGATGTCGCGGGTGAACGCGAGCCACCACGTCATGATGGCGCCGACCCGGTTCCGGTAGCCGGTCAGAAACGCGATGTGAATGAACAGCCAGAACACCCAGCCGACGAAGCCGCTCAGCCTTACCGGGCCTGCCGCGACCACCGCCTTGCCGCGGGCAATGTACGCGGCCGAGCCGAGGTCGTGGTACCTGAACGGCTCGGCCCGGCCCTTCCCGGCCGCCTCGCGCCTGATCCGGCGCGCGCTATAGAGCCCGGCCTGCATCGCGACCTCGGCCACTCCGGGCAGCTTGCGCAGGCTCATCATGTCACCGGCCACCGAGATCTCGGGATGGCCGGCGATCGTCAGGTCGTCCTGCACGCAGATCCGCCCGGCCCGGTCCTGCTCGGCGCCGGTCGCCCTGGCCAGCGCGGCGGCGAGCGGCGGCGCCTCGACTCCGGCTGTCCAGAGCACGGTGGCCGCGTCGTACCTGGTCTGGGTGCCCGCCCGGTCCCTGACGACCAGCCCGCCCAGCTCGACGCTGGTCACGATCGAGCCCATGTGCAGCTCCACGCCCAGATCGCGGAGCGAATCGCCGGCCCGCTGGGCCAGCTTCGGGCCGAACGACGCCAGCGGCTCGGTGCCGCCGTCGAACAGCAGCACCCGAGCGTCCTGCGGCCGCACGTGCCTGAACTCGTCGCGCAGGGTCTTGGTTGCCAGCTCGCGGATCTGGCCGGCCAGCTCGACGCCGGTCGGCCCGGCGCCGACCAGGGCGAACGTCAGCCACCGGCTTCGCTCGGCGACATCGGTCGCCGTCTCGGCCATCTCGAAGGCGCCGAACACCCGCCGCCGGATCGTCAGCGCGTCGGCGACCGACTTCATGCCCGGCGCCCAGGCAGCGAACTCGTCATGGCCGAAGTACGACTGCCTGACGCCGGCCGCGACGATCAGATAGTCGTAGTCCACCTCGATCTGCTCGCCGAGCGGCCGGCGGCAGATCACCTTGCGCCTGGGCACGTCGACGTCGACCGCCTCGGCCATCATGATCTCGACGTTCGCGTGGCGCCGGAGCACCCGGCGGAGCGGCGCGGTGATCTGCCCCTCCGACAAGATCCCGGTCGCGCACTGATAGAGCAGCGGCTGGAACAGGTGGTGCTCGCTGCGGTCGATCAGCGTGATCGCGAACGGGCCGCGCCGGAGCGCGCGGGCGGCGAACAGGCCGGCGAAGCCGCCGCCCACGATCGCCACCCGGTGCGCTCGCCCCTTGCCGTCCAACCCCTTGCCGTCCAACCCCTTGCCGTCCAACCCGGCGCCGTCCATCCCGGCTCGCCCCCGCTTCCGGTACTCCGGGTCTCCCCGGCTGCCTCGATCCAGTCCTGTTCCAGCCGCGCTCGCGCCGCCGCGCCCGCCCCGCCCCGTTCCGCCCGGTCCGGCCGACGTTCCCGCGGCCGGTCAGCCCGCCGGGTCGAGCCAGGTGTCGCCGTCGGGCAGCAGCGCGTCGGCCTCCTTCGGACCCCAGCTGTCCTTGGGGTACGGATGCGCGGGAACCACGTCACCGAGCACCGGATCCACGATCCGCCAGGCCGCTTCGACGGTGTCCTGCCTGGCGAACAGGCCGCGGTTGCCGGCTAGCGCGGCGCCGATCAGCCGGTCGTAGGGCCGCATGTCCGCCGCTGGCTGCTCGGCGAACGACAGCGTCTCCGGCTGAGGCACCCAGCCGGCTCCCGGCTTCTTACCGGCCAGGGTGACGCTGACGCTGGCCGCCGGGTTGATCCGGAAGCGCAGTATGTTGTCGGCGCCGCCGCGTGGCTGGAGGCCGAACACGTCGTGCGGCGGACGGCGGAACCTGATGGCGACCTCGGTCGCGGTGACCGGCATGCACTTGCCGGCCCGGATCAGGATCGGCACGCCCTCCCAGCGCCAGGAGTCCAGGCCGAGCCGCACCGCCACGTAGGTCTCGGCGGTCGACGCCGGGTCCACGCCGGCGACCTCGTGATAACCCTCGTACTGCCCGCGCACGGTGCTCTCCGGGGTGAGCGGCGACAGCGCGGCCACCGCCTCGGACTTCGACGAGAGCCAGGAGTCGATGCCGCGCGAGTCCGGCGGCTCGGCCAGCACCGACGCCAGCACCTGGAGCATGTGGTTCTGCAGGACGTCCCTGATCGCCCCGGTCCGGTCGTAGAACGCGCCGCGGTCCGCGACGTCGAACGCCTCGGCCATCGTGATCTGGATGCTGTGCACATGGTTCCGGTTCAGCAGCGGCTCGATCACCGAGTTGGCGAACCGGACGAACAGCATGTTCTCTACCGGGTCAAGGCCGAGCCAGTGATCGACCCGGTAGATGTCGTCCTCGGCGAAGTGCTGGTGCATCGTCGCGTTGAGCGCCTGGGCGCTGGCCAGGTCATGGCCGAATGGCTTCTCGACCATCACCCGGGAGCCATTCGCGCGCCCGGCCGCGGCGATTCCCTTGGCGATCCGTCCGAACAGGATGGGCGGAACTTCCAGGTAGAACAGGACCTGCCGTCCGCTGCCGATCGCCTGGGACATCTCGTCGTAGGTGCTGCCCGCGTCGAGATCCCCGTCGATGTACTGGAGCAGGCCGAGCATCTTGGTCGCCGCGGGTGACCCCGGGTCGATTCCGCTGCGCTTCAGCGACGCGGTCGCGTACCCGCGGAACTCGTCGATCCCCCAGCCGCTCTTCGCGACGCCGATCACCGGCACGTCGAGGACGCCGCGCTCGACCAGGCCGACCAGCGCCGGAAAGGTCTCCAGCTTGGCCAGGTCACCCGTCGCGCCGAAGATGACCAGCGCGTCTGCAGTCTCCATGCTCATGATCGCTCCCTTATCCGGTCTGCTTGGGGCGGAACTCACCAGAGGTAAGCCGCCGCCGGAATACGTAGTAGGTCCAGGCCGTGTAGGCCAGCACCACCGGCAGGAAGATGGCGACCACGATGGTCATCACCTTCAGCGCGTAGGACCCCGATGCCGTGTTGTGGATGGTCAGGTCGAACGCCGGGTTGGTGCTCGACACCATGACCCGCGGGTAAAGCTCGGTGAAGATCGACGCCGTGGCGGCGGCCATCGCGATCGTGGTCGCGGTGAACGCCCAGCCTTCCCGGTCCTCCCGAGTCAGCCAGGCCGCGGCGAACACGGCCAGCACGGCCGCGATCTCTACCGGGTTCGGCAGGAACCCCTTTCCCGCGATGGCGTGGGTCCACACCACAAATCCGAGCACCACCAGCCCGGTCACCGGCGCGGCCCGCCTGGCCAGCGCCAGGGCGCGCTCGTGAATCTCACCCTCAGTCTTCAGCGCGATGAAGGTGGCGCCGTGCGTCACGCAGATCGCGACCAGGGTGATCCCGGTGAACAGGCCATACGGCTGGAGCAGGGTCCAGAAGGACCCGGTGTACTCGCCGCTGGCATCGATCGGCAGCCCGTGCAGCAGGTCGCCGAGCGCGACGCCGATCAGCAGCGGCACGACCAGGCTGCCGCCGGTCATCAGGCCGTCCCAGGTGCGCCGCCAGGCCGCGCTGTCGTGCTTGCCCCGGTACTCGAACGAGATCCCGCGCGCCATCAGCGCGCCGAGCAGCAGCACAAGCGCCAGGTACAGGCCGGAGAACATGGTCGCGTACCAGCCGGGAAAGGCGGCGAACATCGCGGCGCCCGCCACGATCAGCCAGACCTCGTTGCCGTCCCACAGCGGCCCGATCGTGTTGATCGCCGCGCGCCGGCCGGCCTCGTCCCCGCCGAGCACGCCGTGCAGCATGCCGACGCCGAAGTCGAATCCCTCGAGCACGAAGAACCCGGTCCAGACGACGGCGATCAGCATGAACCAGAACTCCACGAGCGTCATCTGAGCCCCTTCAGTAGAGCATCGAAGGCAGCGGGGCGTCGGCGTCCTCCGCCTGGGCCGGCCCCGGGCCCAGCTCGCGCCGGGAGTAGCGCAGCATCAGCACCGCGTCCACCACGCCGAGGCCGGTGTAGAGCAGGCCGAAGATAACCATGCTGATCACGAGCTCGGTGAAGCTCACCGACGGGGACACGCCGGCCCGGGTGAGCTGGATTCCCTGCACGATCCACGGCTGCCGCCCGCTCTCGGTCAGCAGCCAGCCGGCCGTGTTCATCACGAACGGCAGGATCACCGCCCAGACGGCGGCGGTCAGGAACAGCCGCGAGGTGACGATCTTCCCGCGCCGGATGAGCCAGAGTCCCCACAGGCCGAGCAGCACGATGAGCCCCGCGCTGTAAGCCATCGCCCGCATGGCCCAGTACTGGATGAAGACGTTGGGCACGTAGTACCCGGGGCCGTACTTGCGCTGGTACTGCGCCTGGAGCGGGCTGAGCCCGATCACCTTGCCGTTCCACGAGTTGGTGGCGAGCAGGGAGAGCAGATGCGGGATCTCGAGGATCTGGGTCGGCGTGTGGTCGTTGTTGCCGCCGCCGATCTGGAACAGCGAGAACGAGCACGGCTGGCAGGTCTTCCACTGTGCCTCCGCTGCCGCGATCTTCATCGGCTGGTACCTGGCCTCGATCACCCCGAGCTCGCTGCCGACGAACATCGCGAGGATGATCGCCGGGACGAGCACCGCCAGCGAGAGCCGCAGCGAGAAGCCGAAGCTGTCCGGGCCGCGCCTGCGCAGCTGCCAGGCCGAGACCGCCAGCATCACGGCGGCGGCGGTGACCAGCGAGGCCAGCAGGACGTGCAGGTAGCCCCAGAGAAAGACGGGGTTGGTCAGGACCGCCCAGATGTCGCTGAGCTGCGGCCTTCCGGTCGTCTTGCTGATCGTGTAGCCGACCGGGTGCTGCATCCAGGAGTTGGCCGCCATGATGAAGGCCGCGGATGCCATCGTGCCCGCCGCGACCGCCCAGATGGTCAGCAGGTGCACCCGGCGGGACAGCCGGTCCCAGCCGAAGATCCACAAGCCGAGGAACGTCGACTCGAGGAAGAAGGCGATCAGGCCCTCCATCGCCAGCGGGGCGCCGAAGATGTCGCCCACCAGCCGGGAGTAGGCCGACCAGTTCATCCCGAACTCGAACTCCTGGACCAGGCCGGTCACCACGCCGACCGCGACGTTGATCACCAGCAGGGTGCCGAAGAACCTGGTCAGCCGCAGGTATTCGGGCTGGCCCTTCCGGTGCCAGGCGGTCTGCAGCAGCGCCGTGAGAAAGGCCAGGCCGATCGTCACCGGAACGAAGAGGAAGTGGTTGATCGACGTCAGCGCGAACTGCCAGCGCGCTAGATCGAGCGTCATCAGCGGTCCCTCCGGCGGCGTTCCCCTCTTCCCCGCCAGTACCGTTCCTGGCCGCCGATGGTCCTGCACCACCCGCGCTGGGTGATGTATGACCTGCGCCGGCTGGGCAGGGTAGACCGCATGACCGACCGCTACGACGTGATCATCATCGGCAGCGGCGCCGGCGGCGGGACCCTGGCGCACACGCTCGCACCGTCGGGTAAGCGGATCCTGCTGCTCGAGCGGGGTAACTACCTGCCGCGCGAGATGGCCAACTGGGATCCGGGCCCGGTCTTCGTCGACGGCCGGTACATATCAGCGGACACCTGGTACGACAAGTCGGGAAAGCCGTTCCAGCCGCAGGTGCACTACTACGTCGGCGGGGCGACCAAGATGTACGGGGCGGCGCTGTACCGGCTCCGCCCGGCCGACTTCGGCGAGATCAAGTACTCCGACGGCGTCTCTCCGGCCTGGCCGGTGAGCTACGCCGACTTCGAGCCGTTCTACACCAGAGCCGAATGGCTCTACCAGGTGCATGGCTGCCACGGCGAGGATCCCACCGAGGGAAGCTGGTCGAGGCAGTACCCGTGGCCCGCGGTCTCGCATGAGCCACGGGTGCAGCAGATCGCCGACGACCTGGCGGCGGCCGGCTACCACCCGTTCCACGCGCCGTGCGGGATCGCGCTCGACGAGGCCGACCGGGCAGCCAGCACCTGCATCCGGTGTGCCTGGTGCGACGGCTATCCGTGCCTGGTGCACGCCAAGGCGGACGCCGAGACGATCGCGGTCCGCCCGCTGCTTGGCCTGCCGAACGTCACGCTGCTCACCGGCGCCGAGGTGACCAGGCTGGACACGGACCCGGCGGGCCGCGAGATCACCGGGGTTCAGCTGCTGCGGGCCGGCCAGCAGGAGATCTACGCCGGTGACATCGTCGTGCTGGCGGCCGGCGCGGCCAACACCTCCAGGATCCTGCTCAGGTCGGCCTGCGACGCCCATCCCGGCGGCCTCGCCAACGGCTCGGACCAGGTGGGCCGCAACTACATGTTCCACAACAGCAAGGCGGTGGCCGCGCTCGCCAGGGAGCCCAACGAGACGGTCTACCAGAAGACGCTCGGGCTGAATGACTTCTACCTGGCGAGCGACGACGGCCGGGGCCCGCTGGGCAACCTCCAGATGCTCGGCAAGTCCAACGCGATGGCGATGAAGGGCGAGGAACCCAAGCTGACGCGGCTCGCGCCGCGCTGGAGCCTGGACGAGGTGGCGCGGCACTCAGTGGACTTCTGGCTCACCACCGAGGACCTGCCGCGGCCGGGGAACCGGGTCACCGTTGATGACCGGGGCCAGATCCATCTGTCCTACTCAGCGACCAACCAGACCGAGGCCGCCGCGCTGTACGGCGAGGTAAAGACCATCTTCGACAAGATCGGGATAGCGGCGCACCACGTGCTCGACAAGAACTTCTACATGGATATGAGCATCCCGATCGCCGGAGTGGCGCACCAGGCGGGCACCTGCCGTTTCGGAAAAGATCCGGCATCGTCGGTGCTCGACTCCGACTGCAAGGCACACGAGCTTGACAACCTCTACGTCGCCGATTCGAGCTTCTTCCCGAGCATCGGCGCGGTCAATCCGGCGCTGACCGTGATCGCGAACGCGATCAGAGTCGGCGATCACCTGGCCCGCAGGCTCGGCTAGGCAGGGCACGGGGAACGCCGCGAGGCGGCCCGCCGCCATCGGGCGGCCGTCGCCGGCCGTCGGCCGGCGGCATCGGGATCAGCACAGAACAGAAGGGGGCACGATCTTGAACGCGAACCGCTACCCGAACATCGCCGACCACGGGCTGATTGGTGACCTGCAGACCGCCGCGCTGGTGACCACCGACGGCACCATGGACTGGTTCTGCTGCCCGCGTTTCGACTCGCCGAGCGTGTTCGCCTCGCTGCTCGACGCGGACAAGGGCGGCTACTTCAGGATCGCGCCGGACCGGGACGACTACGTGACCAGGCAGCTGTACTTCCCGGACACCGCGATCCTGATCACCCGCTTCATGACCCCGGACGGAGTCGGCGAGCTGATCGACTTCATGCCGGTCATCATCGGCCGGCCGACCGCGAGGCACCGCGTGGTGCGGATGCTCCGGGTGGCCAGGGGAACGATGCGGTTCAAGCTGGAGCTCCAGCCGCGGTTCGACTACGGCCGGGCCAAGCACAAGATCGAGATCAGCGAGTTCGGCGCGGTCATGCGCTCGCCGGACCTGGAGCTGACCCTGCACACCGTGGGGGGTCGTGAGTCGGGAGAGCGGAACGAGGCGCTCAGGCGCGACGGCAACGGCCTGACGGCCATCAGGACCCTGCGTGAGGGCGATACCGGCGGTGTCGTGCTCGAGTCGATGGGCGGCAAGCCCAAGCGGTTCAGGCCGAGCGAGATCAGCCAGCTCTCCGACGACACCGCGCGATTCTGGCGGGACTGGGTGCACAAGAGCACGTATTCGGGCCGGTGGCGGGACATGGTGTCCCGTTCGGCCATGACGCTCAAGCTGCTGACCTACGCGCCGACCGGCGCGCCGGTAGCGGCGGCGACCGCCGGGCTGCCCGAGCAGGTCGGCGGCGAGCGCAACTGGGACTACCGCTATACCTGGATCAGGGACGGCTCGTTCTCGATCTACGCCCTGCTCGGCCTGGGCTACCTGGATGAGGCGATGGCGTTCGGCGGCTGGCTCAGGCAGCGGGCCACCGAGTCGGCGGGCAACGGAGCGGGCCCGCTGAAGATCATGTACCGGGTCGACGGAAGCTCCGACCTGACCGAGGAGATGCTCAAGCACCTCGAAGGCTGGCGCGGCTCGCGGCCGGTCAGGATCGGCAACGGCGCGGCCGACCAGCTCCAGCTGGACATCTACGGCGAGGCGATGGACGCCATGTTCCTCGGGGACAACCACGGCATGCCGATCCCGCATCAGGGCTGGCTGGCCATGGCCAACATGGTGGACTGGGTCGCCGAGAACTGGGACCAGCCGGACGAGGGCATCTGGGAGACCCGCGGTGGCCGTAAGGACTTCACCTACGGCCGGTTCCAGTGCTGGGTGGCGCTCGACCGCGGCCTCAGGCTGGCCGAGCGGCACGGCCGGCCAGCGAAGATCGCCGAATGGTCGATGGAACGCGACCGGATCTACAACCAGATCATGGCGCGCGGCTTCAACTCCAGGACCGGGGCGTTCACGCAGCACTACGAGAGCGAGGTGCTCGACTCCTCGCTGCTGCTGATGCCGCTCCAGGGCTTCGTGTCGCCGTTCGACCCGATGTGGCTGTCGACGCTTCAGGCGATGGACGACAAGCTGGTCTCGGACAGCCTGGTCTACCGGTACAACCCGAGCGCGTCGCCGGACGGGCTGGCCGGCGACGAGGGCACGTTCTCGCTGTGCACGTTCTGGTACGTGGACGCGCTCGCCAGGGCCGGGCGGCTCGACGACGCCGCTCTGACCTTCGAGAAGATGCACACCTACGCCAACCACATCGGGCTGTACTCCGAGGAGATCGGCCTCACCGGCGAGCAGCTCGGGAACTTCCCGCAGGCGTTCACGCACCTGTCGCTGATCAACGCGGCGATCAACCTGGACTACCAGCTCGATCACGGTGCCGGCTCGGTCGAGTCGGTGCTCGCCAGGGCGAGGTAACCTGCCCGTCCGGCCGGGTAAAGGACCTGCGCTCGGCCGGACAGGCCGTTTGCCTCTGGCGACCGGGTCGCTGACTCATCCATGGTGGAAGCAGGGAACGACCTGAAGGAGGCGCGAGATGCGAGTACTCGTCGTCTACGGCAGCAAGCGCGGCGGCACGGCGGGCCTGGCCGCGATGATCGGCGGCGCGCTGGAGGACGCGGGCATGGTCGCCGACGTGGCGCCGGCTCGTACCGTGCGGTCCCTGAGCGACTATGACGCGGTCATCGTCGGCGGAGCGCTCTACATATTCCGCTGGCACCGGGACGCGCGCCGGTTCGTCCGCCGGCATGCGGCCGAGCTTTCGGCGCTGCCGGTCTGGCTGTTCAGCTCCGGCCCTCTTGACGACTCGGCCGCCCGCGGCGTGATCGAGCCGGTGGACCAGGTCAAGATGGCGATGCGGCAGTGTCATGCCCGAGGCCACATGACATTCGGCGGCCGGCTCGCGGCGAACGCGCGCGGGTTCCCGGCCAGCGCGATGGCGAAGAAGAATGCCGGGGACTGGCGGGACCCGGCGCACGTGACCAGGTGGGTGAACGATCTCGTCGAGCAACTCGGCCAGCCAGAAGGAGCGGCTCATGATGGATCAGCCGTCGTTCCCGGTCTGGCTGCCGACTGACGGCCCGGACCTCGGTCGCGCCGCCGCCTTACGTCGCCCCGCCTGATGCCGCCCGTGCCCGGGGCGATGATCGTGATCGTCGCCGGAGTCTCCGGCAGCGGAAAGTCGACGGTTGGCCAGGCCCTGGCCGATCGGCTGAGCTGGACCTTCGCCGACGGCGACTCGATGCACCCGGCCTCCAGCATCGCGAAGATGGCCAGCGGGACTCCGCTCACCGATTCCGATCGGCTGCCCTGGCTCCGGGCGATCGGCGCCTGGATGGACGGCCAGATAGCCGCCGCCCGGCCGTCCGTCGTAGCGTGCTCGGCCCTTAAGCGCCGTTATCGTGACCTGCTGGCCGGCGGGCGGCCGGCGGCCAGGATCGCGTTCCTGGAGATCGACCGGGAGCTGGCGGCCAGCCGCCTGATCGCCAGGCACGGTCATTTCTTCGATCCCGCGCTCCTGGCCAGCCAGTTCGCCGACCTTGAGCGGCCGGCAGCGGCCGAGGTCGCCGTGGTCACCGTGCCCGTCCTCGGCCCGCCCGGCGACATCGTCGCCGAGATCATCCAGCGCCTCGAGCTCGCCAGCTAGCGTCGTGCTCGCCAGCTAGCGTCGTGCTGCCGAGTGGATTCCGCAATCGATAGCGATTTTTCGCGATGAAATCGCGTATCCACTCAGCCCGGGCGGCCCGGGCGGGAAGCGGGATGCGTTGTTTAGGGTGATATGACGTGCTGGTCGCGCGGCCGCCGCCTGACCTGGACCAGCCCGAGCACGCACGCGCCGGTGAGGACCAGCAGTGGCGCGTCCGGCCGGGCCGGGCCGGCGCCGGGGGCCGCAGCGCCGGAGATCGACCTGCCGCCGAGGAAGGCGATGCCGGAGTCGGCGACCCGCATCTCCGGCGGAATCGTGATGGACACGCGGCCCAGCGCGGCGATCGCCCTGATCGTGACCTGCCCGGCCGGCAGGACGGCGTCTCGCAGATCGAGTCGCGCGCCGCCGGCCGCGGCGATCACGCCGATCGCCGACCCGACGTTCCAGGCGCCGTCCCGCCTGGTCGCGCCGAGCAGGGCGACGATCCTGCCGCGCCTGGGCACCGGCCCGGCATCCTGAGCGGCCGTGCCGCCGCCGGCCTGGCCCGAGCCGCTCGCTTCGAGAGCCGGGACAGCCGCGTCATGGGCCAGGACATCGGGCGAATCGTCCGGCCCGGCCGCACCCGGCCGGGCAGCGTGGCCGGTCGGCCCGGGCGCGTCGTCCGCAGCCGCGGTCGCCGCGGCCGGGTCAGCGTCGGCAGCGGCGGCATGACCCTGGCGGCCGAACCGGAGGAACGCGGTCAGCGCGACGATCACCAGCGCCACGCCGATGCCGAGATACAGGATGCCCTTGCCGTCCTGGAATTCCACCACGACATCGACGAACGTCATCGCGGCCACCAGGATCAGCATCGAGACGACCCTGGCCTTGAGGTCCTCCAGGTCGTGCATCTGCAGCCATCTCGGCAGCCAGTACTGGGATTCATGCCGTTCGTTCCTGACCACGAACAGCCCGTAGAAGCCGAACGCGGAGATCATCAGGGTCACGCCGACCAGGAACAGGTCCTCGACGATCAGGAAGTGACTCAGCTTGCCGCCAACGCGAGCCGGGTCGTGCAGGTATCCGGTGATCGAGGCGAAGAAGATGAAGGCGCCGTAGACGAACGTGCCCGCCGCGATGAGCAGCAGCATGACCACGGGCAGCAGAATGAGCAGCCGGGACGAGGCGAGCATGCGCTCGAAGCGCCGCTGGATCGCCGGAATCTGCTCGGCTGGCTGCGTGGCGGCCGGGTCTGTCATCGAGGAGTGCCCGGACCCCGCCTCACCTGTCACATTCGCACATCTACCCGTCAACCGTCATCAGCACGCGGAGCTTGACTGGCTCGCTCCGCCGCGGGCCGGGCCCTCAGCGCGTCAGGACGTCATCCCGCCGAGCCCGACCAGTCCCCTGGCCAGCTCGATCTCGCCCATGTGCCGCAGTCCGTGCTGGTACAGCCAGCACTCAAGCGCGTCGAGCACGGTGATCCCCTGGGCACCGGCTACCCGTGCGCTGTAGGTGCTCTCGATCTGCGGCGGGAACGGCCGTCCGATGACGACCCTGATCAGATCGGCGGGATCCATGGTGTCCAGGTGCGCCTGCGTCCGGTCGAAGACGGAGCGCTGGTACTCGATGAACGCGGGGTAGTCGCCGATCCGCTGGTGCACCATCTCGGCCACGGTGAGGTGCTTGCCGTGATCATTGACCGCCATCGCGACTCGCGCCTGCCACTTCTCGTCCCAGATCGGCGTCGCGCCGGTGACCAGCATGAACGACGCGTCCTCCAGGTTCGTGTAGTGGAACAGCGAGAACGCGATCGGCAGCACGCCGTCGCGCTCGAAGTGGTTGACGTGCTCGGGCCCCATCGAGCCGACGGCCTGGTAGTACAGCGAGTGCATCGCGCGCATGCGGCGTCGCAGCGAATCGAGGAGCAGCGAGTCGGCCATGGTCGGTGCCCTTCCCTGACGCGGGGCGGCGAACCCGACGACCGGATCTTGCCGAAGTGTCTGCCGTCACCGTAGATTGTGTCACAATGCCTGTCAAATGTTGGGAAACGGTGGATGGTGCGAGGCGGCCGATGGCGGTGATCCGGCACGAGCTGCGCATCGCCAGGCCGCCCGATGAGGTGTGGCCGGCCATCGGTGACCCCGCCGCCCTGCCGCGCTGGTTCCCCGGAATCATCGACGCGCAGGTCGACGGGCGGGCCAGGATCATCACGGCCAGCAGCGGGCTATCGCTGCCCGAGGAGATCGTGACCAACGATCCGGTGCGGCGGATCTTCCAGTACCGGATGACGGCGCCGCTGGTCAGCGACCATCTCGGCACGATCGAAGTCGCCGACACCGGCGACGGCTGCAGCCTGGTCAGCTACGAGACCAGGTGCGAGCCCGATCCGCTCGCGCTGGTCATCGGCGGCGCGTGCGGCAACGCGCTGCGCGAGCTGCGCCGCCAGCTCGAAGGCCAAGCGACGCCGGCGAAGCACGAGGAGGCGTAGATGGGGCGGAAGATCCTCTTCGTCACCACCGACCAGCAGCGCTACGACACGCTCGGCTGCAACGGCGGATCGGTCGCCCGTACGCCGGTCGCCGACTCGCTGGCCGAGGCCGGCATCCGGTACGAGCGGGCCGTCCCGCAGTCGGTGGTCTGCATGCCGTCCCGATCCACCATCCTGACCGGCCAGCACCCGACGACTCACGGCGTCTGGATGAACGGGGTTCCGCTGCCGGTCGACGCGCCGTCGGTGGCCGCCCTGCTGCACCGCCACGGCTACCGGACCGGGCTGGTCGGCAAGGCGCACTTCGAGCCGTACCTGGACCCGTTCGGCCGCTTCACCGAGAACACGCTTGCCAGGTCCGGTGCCGAGACGGTGCAGGATCTGTGGGCCGACGGCAGCACCGGACCGCACCGTGGCTTCGAGCACCTGGAGTTCGCCACCCACGGCACGGCCGCGCCGCTGCACTACATCCTGTGGCTCTGGCAGAACCATCCGGAGGCGATCGGGATGTACTACCCCGTCCTCGACCCGTCGTTCAACGTGAACGGGGCCGGCGGCGGAGTCACCGGAGCGCCCCAGGTGCACGACAACCCGATCCAGAAAGACTGGTACCACACCGACTGGGTCGCTGACCGCACGATCAGCTGGCTGAACTCGCTCGCCGCGGACGACGACTGGTTCTGCTGGATGAGCTTCCCCGACCCGCACCATCCGTGGGACCCGCCCAAGTCGGAGCTGTCCAGGGTGGACTGGCGCGAGGTTCCGCTGCCGGCCGGCTACCCGGCCAGTCAGGCCGAGCGCGAGGCGATCCTGGATGCCAAGCCACGGCACTGGCGGATGTGGTACGACGGCACGCTGGTCTCGAACTTCGAGGCGCCGAGGTCCTGGGTGCCGGCGACGCTGACGGCCGACCAGGTCCGCGAGGTCAACGCGCGGAACGCGGTCGAGGTCGAGCTGATCGACGAGGCTGTCGGCCGGGTGCTGCGGGCGATCGAGTCCCGCGGCTGGACCGACGATGTCGACGTCATCTTCACGAGCGACCACGGCGAGCTGCAAGGTGACTTCGGGCTGCTGTTCAAGGGCCCGTACCACGTGGACGCCCTGATGCGGCTGCCGCTGATCTGGCGGCCGGCCCCGTCGGCTGGGATCGGGCCGGCCGTCGTGTCCAGGCCGGTCGGGCTGGTCGACCTGGCGCCCACGTTCAGCGCCATCGCAGGCCTGCGCGCGCCGGGCTGGATGCAGGGCCGGCCACTGCCGGTCAGCGACGCCGATGCGGCCGCCAGGGGCTTCGACCGGGTGCTCACCGAGTGGGACAGCGACCTGTTCGGGATCGGCGTGCACCTGCGCACGATCACCCGCGACGGCTGGGTGTGCACCGCCTACCGGCCCGGTCATGTGCACGACGGCACCGAGGGCGAGCTTTACGACCTCGCCGACGACCCGCTGCAGCGGTTCAATCGGTGGCACGACCCCGCCTGCGCCGCGCTGCGCTGCGATCTCCTCGCCGACCTGCGCGACTCATCGCCGCCGGCCCGCGCGGAAGTACTCGAGCTGCAAGCGCCGGTCTAGGCAGAATGAGGGAGATGGAAGATCAGGACATTCAAGATCCGGCGATAACGGTGCGCTACGCCGCATCGATCCCTGGTGCGTGATGCGGCTCGCGGTTACTCGCCGGCCTCCGCAAGTGCCCGGAGCTTGCCAAGGAAGCCCGTCCAGCCCGCCGCGGTGGCATCCGCCTCGGCGTCGTCGACGCCCTCGTCCTTCAGGTCAACCCGTGAGCCCTGGACCGTCGGGGTGATGGTGAACTCGTGAACCCGGCCGGGAACGCCATCTGGCATCCCGAACCTGATCCGGTGCGGCGGGTCCCAGGCGAGGATCGGCACGGTGCCCTCGGCGCCGGGGGCGAACCTCAGCGTGACGCTGCCCTGCGGACCAGGCACAACCGTGCTGTCTACGAACCAGCCAGACAGCCCCTCGCTCGTGGACACCAGCTCCCAGACACGGCCGGCCGGGGCGGCAACATCGATCGACTGATCAAGAGTATTTGGCACGGGCATGACGCTATCAGCGGTGACTGACATATCAGCACAGAAGCCAGAATCCATATCAGCACAGAAGCCTGAATCGTCGCCGGCCTGCCGCGCCCGCGCCGGATGTGCTGGTTCTGGCCGCGCCCGCGCCGGGTGTGCTGGTTCTGGCC
>DATNIU010000240.1:0-27603 GCA_035604275.1 Streptosporangiaceae bacterium
CCGAGCCGGCCTGGCCAGCCGTGACCGCTCCGGCCGACCCAGCCATGATCGCTGCGGCCTCGCCGACCGTCGTCGTCGCGGCCTGGCCAGCCGTCGTCGTTGCGGCCTCGCCAGCCGTGGTCGTCGCGGCCTCGCGCGGACCTGGGCGGGTCTGCGCCGCCTTCGCGGCCCGCCGGACATCGGCCTCGCGCACGGCACCCCCTGGCCCGGTGCCAGCCACGCTGGCCAGGTCGACCGCTAGCTCGGCGGCAATGCGCCGGGCGAACGGTGTCACTCGCTGCCGCCCGGTCGCGTGCAGCGCTGCCGCCCGCTCGACGTCACCGCGGGTCACCGCGCCGGCCTCCCCGGTGCCGTGCACGTCTGCGAGATCAATTCCGAGCTGATGCGCCAGATGCCGGACAAGCGGCGATCCAGCCACTGGCTGCCCGGTCCAATGCTCCGATGCTACAGCATGCTCTGATGGCAGAGCGTGCTCTGATGGCACAGCATGCTCTGATGGCACAGTGTGCTTTGATGGCAGGACATGCTCTGATGGCGCTGGGCGCTCCGATATCTTTGCATGATCCACCGGCCAGCGATGTTCCCGCGTGGCCTGCCCCGGTCGGCTCGGCCGCGCTGGCGGCTTCTTCGGTGCCTGCTTCCCCGCCGCCTCCTTGCCACCGCGTCCGCCGACAGCCGCACCCGTCGCGACCTTCTCCCCCGCAGCCACCCCGGCCGCCGCGCGCCCGGCCACCTGCTCCGCACCAACCTCAGCCGCCCCCGCCGCAGCCATCTCAGCCGCCGCACCCGCCGCGACCCTCTCCCCCGCTGCCACCTGTCTGCCCGCGTGCTCCGCGATGATGGCCAGAACGGTGCCGACCGGGACGGTCTGGCCGACGTCGACGATCAGCCGCTCGACCGTCCCTGTGCTGAACGACTCGACCTCGATAGCCGCCTTGGCGGTGTCGACGACGGCGATGACGTCACCCCTGCGTACCTCGGCACCCGGCTCAACCAGCCATTCGAGCAACGTGCCCTCGTCCATGTCGGCGCCGAGCGAAGGCATCAGGAACTCGGCCACCTCATCCCACCACCCGGTGAACGGCCGCGATGATCCGCTCTGGCTGCGGGAGAGCCGCCTCTTCCAGGTGCCGTGCGTACGGCATGGGGACCTCGGCGCTGCACACGCGCTCGACCGGAGCGTCCAGCTCGAAGAACGCCTGCTCCATGATCCTGGCGCTGACCTCGGCCGCCAGGCTGCCCGAACGCCAGCCCTCGTCAACGATCACGGCACGGTGCGTCCTGGCGATCGAGGCCAGGAAGGTCGCGTCATCTAGCGGCCTGAGCGTGCGCAAGTCGATGACCTCAGCTTCGATGCCGCCGGCCGCCAGTTCCTCGGCCGCCGACAGTGTCTTGCCGAGGGTGCCGCCGTACGTGATCACCGTGACATCGGCCCCCGGACGCCGGATCACGGCCGAGCTGATGTCCACCGCGCCCGCGTCGGCGGCCAGCGTTCCCTGCATGTTGTAGAGCGATCCGTGCTCGAAGATCAGCACCGGATCGGGGTCCTCGAGCGCGGTCCACAGCATGCCCCTGGCATCTTCCAGGGTGGCCGGCGCGAGCACCCGGATCCCCGGAATGTGCGCATACCATCCTTCCAGGCTGTGCGAGTGCTGGGCGGCGAGCTGCCGGCCGGCTCCCGTCGTCATCCTGATCACCAGCGGCACGTTGAGCTGGCCACCGGACATGTGCTGCAAGGTGGCGGCGTTGTTCAGGATCTGGTCAAGCGCGAGCAGGCTGAAGTTGACCGTCATGATCTCGACGATCGGCCGCATCCCGGCCAGCGCCGCTCCGATCCCGGCGCCCACGAACGCGGACTCCGACAGCGGCGTATCCCTGATCCGCTCCGGGCCGAATTCCGCGAGCAGGCCGAGGCTGACGGCGAAGCAGCCGCCGTAGGCGCCGACGTCCTCGCCCATCAGGAAGACCCGGTCATCGCGCTGCATCGCGTCGCGGATCGCCGCGCGCATCGCCTCGCGATAGGTGGTCTTGACAGTGTCGTTGCCGCTCATGACGACCTCGGGCTGTAGACGTACCTGGTGAGATCCTCGACGGGCTCGACCGGCGCAGCCCTGGCGGCTGTCACCGACGCGTCTATCCGGGCCGCCACCTTGCCCTCGATGGACGCCAGATCGTCGTCGGACAGCTCGCCGGCGGCGCGCAGCCGGCCGGCCAGCATGGTGATCGGGTCGCGCTCCTTCCAGTGCTCGACCTCAGCCTTGTCCCGGTACAGCTCGGGGTCGTACATCGAGTGCGCACGGAACCGGTAGGTCTGCAGCTCAAGGAAGTGCGGGCCGCCGCCGGACCGAACCGCCTCGGCGGCGTGGCCCGCCGCCTTCTCCACGGCGAGCACGTCCATGCCGTCTACCGGCCAGGCCGGCATCCCGTAGCTTCCGGCCCGCAGGGCCAGATCCGGCTGCACCTGCTCGTGCTCGACCGAGGTGCCCATGGCGTAGCGATTGTTCTCGCAACAGAACAGGACCGGCAGGTCCCACATCGCGGCGAGGTTCAGGCATTCGTGGAACTCGCCCTCGGCGACCGCGCCGTCGCCGAAGAAGCAGGCCGTCACCCGCGGGTCGCCGCGCATCCGGTCCGCCAGCGCCAGCCCGACCGCGACTGGCAGGCCGCCGCCCACGATGGCGTTCCCGCCGTAGAACCGCCGGGAGACGTCGAACAGGTGCATCGAGCCGCCCCGGCCACCGCTGCACCCGGTCGCCCGGCCGTACATCTCGGCCATCACCGAGTCCATCGGCACGCCCCTGACCAGCGCGTGGCCGTGCTCGCGGTAGGTGGAGACGATGGAGTCCTCCGGCGTCAGCGCGGCGTTCACGCCGACTGCGACGGCCTCTTCGCCGATGTAGAGGTGGACGAAGCCGCGGATCTCGCCTGCGCTGTACAGCTCGACGCATTTCTCCTCGAACCGCCTGATCAGCACCATCTGGCCGAGCAGGTCGCGCAGGTGCGCCGGCTCTGGATCGCCCACGTGCGCCACCGCCTGCGGGCCGGCCCCGGCCGGGGTCGCCGACTTCGCTCTGGCCCTCGGTGCTGACGAGCGCCTGGGTGCGACGGGCTGGCGCGTCATGACTCACCCTCCAGAGTGGACACGTCGCCGGTCGCGAGGCCAAGCTCCCGGGCCTTGAGCAGGCGGCGCATCACCTTCCCGCTGCGGGTCAGCGGCAGGTGCGGGTCGAAGTCGATCTCCTTGGGCGCCACCGCGCCGAGCCGCCGTCTGCCGAATGCGATCAGTTCGAGCCGGAGCTCCTCGCTGGCCACGTGACCAGGCTTCAGCTCGACGAATGCCTTGACGATCTCGCCGGCCACCGGGTCGGGCTTGCCGATGACACCGGCCTGGGCCACGGCCGGATGCTCCATCAGCACGCTCTCGACCTCGAACGGGCCGATCAGGTGACCCGCCGACTTGATCACGTCGTCGGCACGGGCAATGAACCAGTAGTAGCCGTCGGCGTCGCGGCGCGCAACGTCGCCCGACATGTACCAGCCGCCAGCGAACGCCTCCGCGTAGCGCTCCTCCTCGTGCAGGTAGCCCCGGAACATCGACGGCCAGCCGGGCCGGAGCGCGAGCTCGCCCTCCACACCGGGCTCGGTGATAACGGTGACCTGGCCGTCCGTTACCTTCGCCCGCCCGTCTTCGCCCTGGGCCAGCAGCCCGGCCGTCACGCCTGGCAGCGGGCGGCCCATCGATCCCGGCCTGATGTCCATCGAGGCGTAGTTGCTGATCATGATCGCGCCGGTCTCGGTCTGCCACCAGTTGTCATGGATCGGCAGGCCCAGTGCCCGCTGGCCCCACACCACCGCCTCGGGATTGAGCGGCTCGCCCACGCTGGCGATGAACCGCAGCGCGGACAGGTCGTAGGACGCGGCGAGTTCCGGCCCGTACCGCATCAGCATCCTGATCGCCGTGGGCGCCGTGTACCAAACAGAGACCTTGTGGTCGGCCAGCATCTGGTACCAGCGCCTGGCCTCGAAGTCGGCTGCGTCGGTGATCACCGTCAGCCCGTGCGTGAGCGGTGCGATGATCCCGTATGACGTGCCGGTGACCCAGCCGGGGTCGGCCGTGCACCAGAACACATCGCCGGGCCGCAGGTCGAGCGCGAATGCCGCGCTCGCATGATGCGCCACGACCGCCTCGTGCACGTGGATCGCGCCCTTGGGCTTGCCTGTGGTGCCGCTGGTGAAGTGGAGCAGCGCCATGTCTCCCGGGTCGGTTGGCGGTATCTCGAACGCCTCGTCGCTCGCCGCGAGCGCGCCGGTCAGGCCGATTGTCTTGGCATCGGGCTGGTCACCCACGATCAGCACATGCTCCAGGTACGGCAGGCTGTCCCTGATCGGCACGATCCGGCGCTTGTACAGCTCGCTACTGGTGACCAGCACCTTCGCGTCGCCGATCCGCAGCCGCTCTCTGATCGGCTCCGGCCCGAATGCGGGGAACAGCGGGGAGAAGACGCTGGTGTTCTTCAGGGTCCCGAGAGCGGCGATGTACAGCTCGGGGACCCGGCCGATCAGCGAGAAGACCCGGTCTCCCTTGCCGACGCCGAGCGAGGCGAGCAGGTTGGCGAACCGGCTGGTCTGACGCCGCAGATCCGCGTAGGTCAGTTCGGTGATCTGACCGTCCTTGGCCACGCAGCGCAGCCCGACCTGGTCCGCCCGCGCTCCCGCCGCGTGCCGGTCGACGGCCTCGTGGGCGATGTTAAGGCCGCGACCGCCGGGCAGGCCGTCTAGCTCGGCGCGGGCGCCTTCCCACGAGAAGGTCCTTACCGCCTGGTCATAGTCGGCGAGGTTGAAGTCAGTCCCCTCGCGCGCGTGCTTGATGATCGGTTGCGCATCCACCGCCGGACCTCCTGCCGAGACGCCACATCTATGGTGTATGCCCGGCCGGCCTCGTGCGGGTAGTGACAAAGGTCCCCCGAGCCGCGGTCCATCAGCCGACGCAGCCACATCGCGGACCTTCGTCCCTGGTACGCGAGCCCGGGTGAGGGAATCATGACTCCTGACCATGAGGAGGCCTGTCATGAAAGCAGCGGTAGGAGACGAGCTGACCGTCAAGGGACGCCACCAGGGCGACATCGAGCGGCATGGCGAAATCATCGAGATCCACGGAACGGACGGTTCCCCGCCCTATCTGATCAGATGGAAGGACGGCCGGGAGAGCGTGTTCTTCCCATCCGCGGACACCGTGGTCGAGCACCACGAGGTCGGGCGGCAGGTGACCTGACCAGGCCCTGAAAGGGAAACAGACCGGCCATCAGCCTCGCGTGCCGACCATCGGGAGCCAGCTGGCCGACCTGTCGCGGGAGCACGCCGGAGCACGCCGCGGTCCGGGCCGCAAAGGCCCGTGCGGCGCTGGCTTTCGTAGTGATGCGCGATTGGCGAATGGGCGGGACTTTGGTTCTCTGAATGGCCGACCTCGGCCTCTGACGCCGCGCCCGGAGCGGTGGGAGATTGTTATATGGCGCCGCGGAGCGCGGCGTGGGCTCCCGGCCGGGCGGGTTGCCGCCTGTGCCGGGAGCGCCCAGTCGCCGAGCCGCCCGAGCACCTGGCAGCACCGAGCACCTGGCAGCACCGTGGGCCTGGTCCGCGACCGGAAACGCGGCTGAACGGCACGATCCGGATCTAGGCCGCGGTCATCTTGGTCACGGTCATCCGAGCCACCGATCAGAGCTTGTAGCCGATGTCGCGAAGCAGCCGATGGCGGGCGCTCGCGTCCGAGTCGGTCTCGGTGCCTAGCGGAGGGGATCCGTCAATCACGCCGGTGACGCCCCGGCCTCGCTCGGTGACGGCCACGAGCACGTCGACCGGGTTGGCGGTCGCGCAGAAGATGCCGCAGACCTCAGGGACCGCCTTGACCGGGTTCAGGACGTTGACAGGGAATCCGTCGCGAAGCATGATCACGAACACGTGACCAGCGCCGATCGCCTCGGCGGCCGCCACAGCCAGGCCGGTGAGCTGTTCGTCGTTGCCGGATCGGCGGACCAGGCGAGCACCGGACGCCTCGCAGAAGGCAACTCCGAACTTCAGGTGCGGGCTGACCCCCGCCAGCGTCTCGTGCAGGTCCTCGACGGTCTTGATGAAATGGGCCTGGCCGACGATCACGTTCACGTCGTCCGGCTTGTCCAGCGGCACCACGTCGATCCGGGCCGGCGATTCAGTCACGGTTGAGCACCTCCTGGGTCCGCACCATACAAGCTGATCCCGCCGCACGCTGCGGCCATCGGCGATCCGCCGTTCGGCGGCGCGCTCATCTCAGCACCACCTCCAGGCGCTGCGGGATCCTCAGCGGCGAGGATGGCAGGTACTCGACCGGCTCGCCCGGTGAGAGCGCGCAGCGTTCCCGCACGCCATCGACGACTCCGGCGGCCAGCATCAGCGCCTGAGGCTGGCCGGGACACGGCCGCACTCCGTAGCCGAAGGTGAGGCTCGGCGGGCCGGTCCTGGCCGGATCGAAACGGTCTGGCTGATCGAATACGGCCGGATCGCGGTTCGCCGAGTCCACACTGCAGACCACGACGTCGCCGACCGATACCTGGCATCCGCCGAGCTCGACCGGCGATCGGGCGACCCGGCGGCTCGCCCTGACCGGCGGGCTGTGCCGCAGCACCTCGCCGAGCACGGCATCCGTCGGCCAGCGGGCGCCAGACTCTGGCGCGTCCTGCAGCACGTGCAGCGCGCCGCCGATCAGGCCGGCGGTCGCGTCGCACGCCTGGACCATGAGCGTGATCCGGGCGACCCGCCCTGCCATGTCGACGCCGTCAAGCAGGCTGACCAGCCGCGCCGTCGCAGCGTCGGCGGCCTGGCGGATCCGCTCGTCCGGCCCGCCGAAGTACCCGGCGGCGATCGCGATCGCGGCGTCGGCGGCCAGATCACGGTCGGCGACGCCCAGCATTGCCGCCATGGTCGACATCGGCACCCGCCGCGCGAGTCGCGCCATCACGTCGATCCGATCGCCGCGCCGACCCGCGTCTGACAGTACGGCACCGGTGCGCTGGAAGACGGCCGCGCGCAGCTCGCCAGGGTCAAGCAGGCGCAGCTGCTCGATCACTCGCGCCCTGCGTCGTTCGTGCTCGCCGCCGTTGGCGAACCGGGAGACCGACGCTCGCAGCCACGAGATCGTGCCCACGGCGGCCCCGGCATCGTCTGCCGCCGGAACCTCGAAGCGGTGATCAGCCAGGATCGCCTCCACGTCGGCGTAGCGCGAGGCGAGCCACTCGCCCGTCTCCGCCGACCTGGAGAGCGCCACGGCGGAAAGCGGAGCGGGCGGCGGCGGTGCCGGGGACGGTGCCGGGGCCTCGGTGTCGTTTTCGGCATTGGTCATAGAGGCGACCTTAAGGCGATCGCGGTCCGGCGGCATCCGAACCATCCGGCCGCGCCTCCGCCACGCGCCTCGCCCTGCATCAGCGCACGGCCCCGGTCAGCGCACGGCCCCGGTCAGCCGCCAGCAGAGTAGCCGACGCCGGCAGCAGACCCGCCAGTCCGCGGCGGCCCCGATCGGTCAGCCAGACGGCCCGCTGCCGCGGTTCCTGCCGGAGCCAGCCGAGCTCAAGCAGCCGCCGGGTCAGCGCGGCCGGAAGCGCCCCGGCGGCATGATGCCGCCGTTCAGTCCAGTCCACGCAGGGCCGGACCGCGGGGCGGGATGAGCCTGCCAGAAGGGTCAGGCGCAGCGACGCCAGCGGCGCGACGTCGCCCTGGCTGAATCCAGCGGTGATCACGCCGCTGCCGATCAGCAGGTCGGTCAGCGCAACGCCGAGCCGCCCGGCCAGGTGGTCGTAGCAGGTGCGTCCTTCCCGCAGCGCCCGGCTGGCACTGCCCTGACGCCGCGTCCTGACCGCTGTCGCCGGTGAGAGCACCACGCCCGCCTGGATGGCGGCCGCCGCCTCGGGTCCAGCCAGGCGGAAATACCTGTGTCGGCCCTGACTGACGGCTTCCAGCACACCGCCCGTGACCAGCAGCGACAGATGCTCGCTCGCAAGCGGCGCGGTGACGCCCGCGCAGCGGGCCAGTTCGCCAACCGTCCAGTACCGTCCGTCGAGCAGGACGGTGCAGATGGCCGCGCGTGTGCAGTCGGCGAACAGCCCGGCGGCGGCTATCGGCGCACCCCCGCCGTCACTGCCCATACCCGGATTATCGCCGGCCGGCCATCCGGTCGCTGCCCGAGCATCGCCGACCGCGCATGGTGATCGCCGACCGCGCATGGTGATCGCCAGCCGCGCATGGTGATCGCCAGCTGCGCGCCTGGAGGTTGACGGATGTTCATCGCTACCTGCTGATCACTATTGGCGGCCGGACCGTGACGATCGACGTCACCTTCCCCGGGGACCCGGCCTGGGATGAGCACGGGTCCATGCGGCTCTCCTGCGGCGACGGCCAGGACATCGGCGCTGGCGATGATCCTGACGCCGACAAGGCCGCGCTCGAGGTCCGGCACTGCGATCCTCGCGTGCGCGAGCCGTTCATCGCCGCCCTCGCCGCCGCCTCGCCGCCTGCCCGCCGCCTGCCCGGGCTCCCCGCCTGACCGGCTGCCGGGCGGCTCGCGACAGCGCTCCGGGCACCGTGGCTCTGGCGCGATCGGGACAGCCCCGGCCAGCGGGATCGGGTCAGCCGAAGGTCCCGGCGGGTCACGGCCTTCGCCTCTGCCCGTGCTCCCGCGCCGGTGCTGGACTGAATACGCAGCAGCAAACTGCGAGGCAACGGAAGGAGGTGCGCACATGAGCACGCTCACACGTAGGGAGAGCCGGCCGTTCCTCGACCTGTTCGACTGGATGGACACGCCACTGACTGTGTTCCGGCCCTTCAGCGGCCAGGTCATGCGGATGGAGGACTACGTCAAGGACGGTCACTACACCGTTCGGGCTGAGCTGCCGGGAGTTGATCCGGAGAAGGAAGTCGAGGTCTCGGTCAACGACGGCATTCTCACCATCAAGGCAGACCGGCACGAGGAGAAGCTCGACAAGACCCACTCCGAGTTCAGGTACGGCGTCTTCACCCGCCGGATCGTTCTTCCGACGATGGCCGACGAAAGCCACATCCACGCCAGCTACGACAAGGGGATCCTGGAGGTTATCGTCGACCTCAAGGAGGCCGAGGCCAAGAAGGCCGAGCGGCACATCCCGATCACGGTGACCAAGCCGGTCAAGGCGAGCTAACGCGAACCTCGGCTGACGTCAGCCAGACAGATTCCCGGCCGGAAGCTCCGGCCGGGAATCTGTCTTTCCCGGCCCCGCGAGAGGTCAGCGGGAGGCGGGAGATCAGGAGAAGGCGGGCGGTCAGCACGGCGGACGGGGGAGGCGCGAGCCCACCAGAGGCGGGAGCTCAGCAGGGCGGAGGTCAGCGGGCCAACGGATAGCTCAGCCGGTCTCGCACATCGACCACGCCGGAGGTGTCCCAGACCGCGTCGAGCAGGCTGAGCGCGACCGCCTGCGGCTCGATCTTCCCTGAGATGGTCACCACGCCGCCGCTGACCACGATCTCGAACGCGCCCGGGTCAAGATCGAAGTCTCCGACGATCACGCGCTCGGCAATCTCCCGGCCGATCTCGGCGTCTGGCCGGTCGTAGACGCCGAGCAGGTCAACCCGGCTGACGATTCCGACCAGCCGGTTGTCCTCGTCGACCACCGGGAGCCGCTTCACCCGGTTACCATGCATGACCCTCGCCGCCTCGGTCACAGTCGCCCCGGCGGTGATCGTCAAGGCCGGGCTCGTCATCAGCTCAGCCGCGGTCAGCGCTTCCGCCTTGGCCGGCACCCGGCGGCGCTGTTCGAGCCGCGACGCGACCGGGCGGGCCGGGTACGCCTCCTTCAGCAGCAGGTCAGCCTCGGAGACAACGCCGATCACCCGATCACCGGCATCGAGCACAGGGAACGCGCTGACCCTGCGCCTGCGCATGACCTCGACGATCTCCTTGAACTCCGCCTCCCGGCGCACCGCCACCACGTTGTAGGTCATCACGTCCCTGACCAGGCTCGTCATCGTGGCCACCTCCGTCACGTCCCCCCGTTGTCACCATGTCACGAGGTCAGTCCGCCGCCCAGGGCCGAAGGGCCTGATGCGCGCAGGACCCTCGCCGCCGGATCGTGACCTCGGGCTCCCGACTGCGGCGAGGCGGACGGCCGAGCCTGAGTTACGGTAGGCGCGATATGGTCGGCCAGCGTCGAGCGGCCGGCCGCTCGACCTGGAGGACGCGATGCAACGGCCGAGAATGCCCCTGACCTCGTTCTGCGCGGCCATCGGGCTGGCAGCGGTCACCGCGACCTCGTGCGCGACGAGCACGCCTCAGCCGTCCGGCTCCGGCCAGCCAGGTTCCACCGCGTCAGGCTCCACCCAGCCGACGACGCGGCAAGCCACACCGACCACCTCGGCCACCCCGGTGAGCTGCCCGGGCGGCTGGCGCACCAGGGCGCTCGCCGTCGCCCGCCAGGTCGCCGTCCCCCCGGTGCCTGTGGCGACAGCGCTGCGGGCCGGCAGTCATCCGGACTGCCGGTTCGACCGGGTCGTCATCGACATCAAGGGTCCGCTGCCCGGTTACACGGTGGCTTTCGTTTCGAAGGTAATCCAGGACGCCTCGGGAAAGACCATCAGCATGCCGGGCAGCCGGTACCTGCTGATCAGGCTCAGGCCGGCTCAGGGCCACTCGGCAAGCGGCGCCATCACGCTGTCACCGCGATCACGGGCGCTGAGCTACCCGATGCTCAAGGGCTACGCCGTCGCCGGTGACTTCGAGGGCGTCCTTTCCATCGCGCTCGGCCTGGCCGGAGGGACCCGGTTCCGGGTCGGCGAGCTGTCTGGCCGGCTGTACGTGGACGTCGCCTGGTGACGGCATAACCGGGGCAGGCGGCCCAGCCAGGATAAGGCGGGCCCAGCCAGGACAGACGGCACAGCCGAGGCGGACGGCCCAGCCAGGACAGGCGGCACAGCCGAGGCGGGCGGCGATCGCGGAAAGCGCTGCAGCACGGGTCTTTGGTCCCGTCGCGCTGATGCGGAACGGCCCTGCCGATCAGCATCCGCGCTCGCCGAGGCTGGGGCCATGAAAGCGATCTACTCCAGAACCAGCTCCGCAGAGCCGGATGGCCAGAGCACACGGCCGGCGGCAGCGCCGAAGACCGTGCCGCGGCCGGTGACATACCGCATTGACTGGGAGGCCGCCAAGGCAGCCCAGCACGCCTGCTGCTGCCCCGCCAAGCCGTGGGTAGTCGCCATCATTCCGCCCGCAGCCGGTCGCGAGCACCGGACCGAGCTGCTGCTGTGCATGCACCATTTCCGGGTGTCCAGGGCCGCGCTGATCGCAGCCGGGGCGGTCGCGTTCGACCTGGACGGAAAGCTCATCGAACGCGAGGCGCCCCCCTACCTGGCGGCAGCCAGCTGAACGACCGAAATGCCGCTCCGGCTTACCCTGCCGCCAGCCAGCTCAGGCCGGCGCGGCCCGCGCCGCCTCGGACTCGCAGTTCCGGCGAAACATGCGGCCAGCCAGCCAGCTCAGGTCGGCACGGCTCGCTCCGGCTCGAACTCGCGTTCCGGCGAAACATGCGGCCAGCCGGCCAGCCCGGATCGTGGCAACCAGCCGATCACGTCAGCCGCGGGCCGGGCGCCTCAGCCAGCCAGCTCAGTCACCGGGAACAACGGCGACCGGACCGTGAGCGTGAGCGAGCACGGCGTGGATCACGGCACCCAGCGCGCCGCTGTGTCCGCCGTGCCGGCCAAGCACGACAAGACCGGCCCGCGCGGAATCCGCTGCCAGGATGCTGCCCGGATGCGCCCGCACGATGTCAACCGTCGTCTCCACGCCGTACTCCCGTCGCCACCTCTCCAGGTGCGCGTAGAGCACCTCCTTGGTTGCTCTCAGTACGTCACCGTCGACGTCCGCCATCGCCGCCATCCGTCCTGGCGTGACCGCCTCAACCACCCGCAGGCTTCCGCCGCGCAGCTGCGCTTCACGGAAGCCGAAGGTCAGCGCCGCCCTGGCCTGGCGAGGGGTATGGACCCCGACGACGATCTCAGCCCTGGACGGCATGACCTCCTCACGCACGACGACCACCGGCACCTGCGCGTGCGTGGCCAGATGCCGGCTCTTCGAGCCGAGCGCCAGGCCGGCGAACCCGCCGGCGCCGCGGCAGCCGACGACCAGCATCAGAGAGCTGGCCGCGCTGGCGATCAGCTCCTGCGCAGGCGACCCGGACGGCCACAACGGCTCGATCGTGAGGCCAGGCACGCGTTCCGCGGCTCGCTCGGCAGCAGCCTCGGCCGCGTCCTTGGCCGCCTGTTCCGCATTCGTCAGCTGGGTGTAAACGACGGCCTTCGCCGGGTCCGTCAGGTGCTCGAGCGGCTCCTCGAACTGCCAGAGCTCGGCAACGCTGACTATCCGCAGCGACGCTCCTTGCAGATGCGCCTCGTCAGCCGCCCAGTCGACCGCCCGCAGCGACTCCTCTGAGCCGTCGGCGCCGACGACGATGCCCGATCCAGACATCCCGACCTCCACGTTGCCATCAACCGTGCCCGGGTCCTGCGCGCTACTGAAATAGGATCCCTAACTGTCGCGATCCGGTAGGGTCGCACGTCCAGTATTTCGCGGCGGCACCGCTTCCCGATGCCGTTAGCCGGTCGCCGCGGCGAGCGCAGCGCGGAGCCGGCTGGCCGCCTCGGCGGCGATGGGCCTGAGCGTCTCCTCGCCCGTAACCGCCACCATCGTCATCGGGTCAAGCGCCTCGATCACGGTCTGGCCACCTGAAGTCCGCAGCACGACGTTGCACGGCAGCAGCATGCCGATCTGCCGGTCCGCGGCCAGCGCCCGGTGCGCGAGCGCCGGATTGCAGGCCCCGAGAATCAGGTAGTCCTCCATCTCCTCGCCCAGCTTCGCACGCAGCGTGGCCTGCACGTCGATCTCCGTGAGCACGCCGAACCCCTGCTCCCTGAGCGCGTCACGAACCCGCTCGACGGCCTCGCCAAAGGGGGCTGCGGTCCTGACGGTAATCCCGTACTCCATAGTCTTCCTTCTTCGATAACGACAGTTCCGCGTCGGTGCCCAGGGTCAGCCGGGGCCGCGGCCCGCGGACTCGCGGGCGGCCGTCCCGCCGGGTCAGGCGAGCGCGAGGAAGAGCCGTTCAAGCTCGTCGGTTGTTATCTCCGCGTCGCCCGCCAGGCACTGGCGCATGTTGCTGGCGATGATCTTGAAACCGGCCCGGTCGAGTGCCCGGGAGACGGCGGCGAGCTGAGTGACCACATCCCGGCAGTCACGCCCTGCCTCTACCATCGCGATCACGCCAGCCAGCTGGCCCTGCGCCCGCCTGAGCCGGTTGAGCACGGCGGCACGCGCATCTGTATCAGCAGTCATCTTTTCTCACTCCCAGCCAGCCGGTAGCGAGTCGCCGCAGGATTGGGTCGATCTTTCAGGTGTATTCACTGAGAAATCGACCCAATGTGCCGCGGGTAGCCAGATCACGCCCCGGCGCCGGCCGCCGCGGCCTGCTCCTTCTCCATATCGGCCCGTACCTCGTCCACGTCGACCTCGCGGGCCTGGCCGATCAGCTTCTCGAGCGCCGCCTCGGGCAGGGCGCCAGGCTGCGCGAACAGGACCACCTTGTCCTTGATCACCATCAGCGTTGGGATCGATGTGATGCCGAAGGCCTGCGCCAGCTCAGCCTGCGCCTCGGTGTCGACCTTGCCGAAGGTCAGGTCGGCGTGCTTCTCAGACGCCCGCTCGAAGATCGGGCCGAACATCCGGCACGGGCCGCACCAGGACGCCCAGAAGTCCACCAAGGCCAGCTCCGCGCCGCCGACTACGGCGTCGAAGTTCTCGGCCGTCAGCTCAACCGTCGCCACTTGCTTCCTCCGTCTCAAACGGGCATCACCCCAAGGATACCCCTCGGGGTATGAAACCTTTGAGCGCGGTCGCGCATTCCCGCGGCGGAGACCCGGCGCGGCGAAGGGGACGAGGACGAGGACGGCGGCGAGGACCGGCATGGGGCACACCCCGGCACGACGGCCGAGACCCGGCACGGTGACGGGGACGGCACGACGGCGGGGACCCGGCACGACGGCGGGGACGGGGACGGGGGCGGAACCCGGCACGGCGGCGCAGGCCAGGGCGGCGGTGCCTGGGCAGGACGGCCAGAGGGCCGGGTGAGCCGCTAGCTCGTCCGCTCCAGTTCCGGTTCGGTCGTCAGCCGGCTGGATACCGCCACCACGCCGTCTACCTCAGCGGCCAGCCGGGCTGCCGCGCTGACCAGGTCGACGCTTGGCAGCTCGCCGGTAAGCACCACGACACCATCGCTGACCTTTACCGCGACGCACTTGGCGTCGGTCAGCAGGATGTTGGTGAGCGCCGCCCTGACCTCGGCGGCGATCTCGGCGTCGGGCCGGAGGAACACGCTCAGCAGGTCACGGCGGCTGACCACGCCGAGCAGCTGGCCGACCGAGTCGACAACCGGCAGCCGCCTGATGTGGTGCCCGTTCATCAGCCGGGCTGCCGAGCCGAGCGGGGCATCCGGGTGAATGGTGATCGCGGGAGTCGACATCAGCTCGACCGCGGTCAGCGCCTCGGCCTGCTCGCGTTCATGGTGGCTGCGCCTTGGCAGCCCCGCGCTCAGCCGGCTGAAGGTCCGTTCCTCCCGGCGCAGAACGTCGGCCTCGGACACCATGCCGAGCACCCTCCCGCCGCCGGAGACCACCGGCACCGAGGTCAGGTCGTTCTCCGCCAGCAACTGCGCGACCTGCTTGTAGGGCATGTTCTTGCTGACGGTCAGCACGTCGGTGCTCATCACGTCGGTGACCCGCCACCTGCCCCGGACCGGGCGGCTTGGCTCGCTGGACGCGGTCCGGCCGCCAGCCGGCCTGCCGGGGCCGGCGCCGGCCCGGCGGCGCGCGGGCCGGTCCGCGCTGGCCTGATCCGGTACGGCCTCATCGGGCATTGCCTCGCCCGGCACGGCCTGATCCGACATGGCCCGGTGCGCCCGGACGGATTCGACGGCCCTGGCGACGTCTGACGCGCTCCCGCGGCCGTGCAAGGTCTGGTAGTAGGCCGAGCCAAGGTCTCGGAGCATGGACTCCAGGTACTCCTCACGGCGGCTCATATGTCCTCCCGCTGATCCTCGCTGTGCTGGCCATGCCACTTCTTAGGCCCATCCGACCACCGCACCGGTGTCCGTGGCAGGGGCGAAGTGCTCGCCAAGCCGGGACGTGGGTCCCTGCCAGGCAAGGCAAGGACCTAGGACTCTGCGCAAGGCAACCAATGGCCCTGCCCCCTGGCCGGCCTGCCTGGCGAGAGTCAGAATGGTAGTTGCGTAGCCGCTGCTGAGCGGGTCATGACGGCTCACCGGGCTCGGGCTGGACCTATCCTCTCCGGCCCGGTGGTCAGCGGTCATGACCGCCGAGAGGTACCGGGAGGCGAAGAGCCATGTCGAAGCTCCTAGCGGACGACAGGATCGTGCGGCGGATCGGCGAGGCGGCGGCGGCGGCACCATCGATTCACAACACTCAGCCCTGGCGGCTCAGCGTGGGCCCGGGCGACGTGCTCGAGCTCCAGGCCGATCCTGACCGCGCGCTCTGGGTTGCTGACCCGCACGCCAGAGCGCTGTACCTGAGCTGCGGCGCCGCCCTCTTCAACATCAGGGCCGCGATCAGGGTGACCGGCCACCACCCGCTGGTGTGGCCGCTTCCGCACTCCAGCCACTCGCCGATGGTGCTCGCCATCGTGCAGGCCGAGCAAGCGCGGCCGGCCTCTCTCGCCGAGCGTGAGCTGTTCGAGGCGATCTGGCAGCGGCACACCAACCGCCGCCCGTTCGCTGACCGGCCGGTGCCAGAGTCGGTCCAGGTGGCGCTTGAGCAGGCGGCCGGCTTCGAGTTCGCCACCTTGCGGATGCTGGCCGCGCGGGAGGCGGCCTCCGTTCTGGACCTTGCGGCCAGCGCCGACCGGGCCATGGCCGCCGATTTCGACCATCAGGTCGAACTCGAGCAGTGGGTCGCGACCGGGAGCCACCAGGATGGCATCCCCGCCGCGGCAATGGCACCGAAGGCCGAGCGCCGCCCGGCCCCGGTCAGGGACTTCTCCTCGGTCGTGCCGACCATGGAGCAGCCTGCCGCGACCTTCGAGCAGTGCCCGCAGCTCGCGGTTCTCAGCACCGCGCGGGACGAGCCCGCCGACTGGCTGCGGGCCGGTCAGGCACTGCAGCGGGTCCTGCTCACCGCGACCGTGCACGGGGTGTCGGCGTCGTTCCTCTATCAGCCGATCGAGCTGCGCGACATGCGCGGCGACGCCGCTCCCGCCTGGCCATGGCCGGAGCACCCGCAGATGATCATCAGATTCGGCTACGGTGCCCACGCGCCGGCCACGCCACGCCGGCGCCTGGAAGACGTGCTGCTGCGCGCGGCCGAGCCGACATCCGCGCCGTAGCGCGGCCCGCTATCGCTGACCTATCAGCTCGCTGGCGGCTATCTGCCGCCCGATCTGCTCAAGCGACGGCAGGACCCTGGACATGCTGAGCGCGAGATCCGGCTCGACCGCGGCGAGCGAGTAAGCGGCGACGAATCCGGCTCTGGCCAGCTCGGCGTCGGTCAGCAGCACCCGGCCGGCCACCGCGGCGACCGGCACTCCGTGCCTGGCCGCCGCCCTGGCCACGCCCGCCGGTGCCTTGCCGCTCAGCGTCTGGGCATCCAGGCGGCCCTCACCGGTAATCACCAGGCCGGCTCCGGCCACGGCGGTGTCGAATCCGATCAGGTCAAGTACAAGATCAATTCCCGGCGTCAGTCGCGCCCCGAGGTAGGCAAGGGCGCCGTAACCGGTGCCGCCTGCCGCCCCAGCGCCGGGAACCGAAGCCAGCTCCAGGCCGGTCACCGATCTGGTCAGATCTGCCCAGCGAGCGAGAGCGCGATCGAGCAGGGCCACCTGGGCCGGTCCGGCGCCCTTCTGCGGGCCGAACACAGCGGCCGCACCGGCCGGGCCGAGCAGCGGGCTGTCGACATCGCTGGCGACCAGGAACCGCACTGCGGCCAGCCGTGGGTCCAGTCCGGCCGGATCGACCAGCGCGAGGTCGCCGAGCGCGGCGCCGCCCCGGCCGAGCGGATGGCCCTGGCCGTCGGCCAGCCTGACTCCGAGGGCCTGAAGCAGGCCGGCCCCGCCATCCGTGCTCGCGCTGCCGCCCACGCCGAGCACGATCGTTCGTGCCCCCCGATCGAGCGCCGCGGCGATCACCTGGCCCAGCCCGTACGTAGAGGCCGTCAGCGGCGCCAGCGCGGCCTGGCCGCCGGGAAGCCGGCGCAGGCCGGCCACCTCCGCCAGCTCGATCACGGCTGTCCCGCCGTCCAGCGCGAACATCGCCTGCACTGGCTCGCCCGTCGGACCCTCGACCGTGACTCCCGCGGGCAAGAAGCCCGCCGCGACGGCTGCCGCAACCGTGCCGTCACCGCCATCGGCGACCGGCAGCTCGACGATGTCCAGGTCCGGGCGCACAGCTCGCAGCCCGGCGCCGATCGCACCGGCCGCCTCAGCGGAAGTGGCGCTGCCCTTGAACTTGTCTGGCGCGACGACGACCCGCATCAGCTGACTCCGCATCCATCAGACTCCGCCGACCCCGACGACGACGCCGGTGACAGCTCAGACCGCACGCGGGCCGGGGATGCCGCCGGACGGTGCCTTCCGCAGCAGCCAGACCGGATTGGACAGGCCGACCACGTCTCCGGCGGAGCTGAGCACCTGAGTGCGCACGAAGCTGCCCTTCGTGGTGTCGACCGGCTGGGCGACCGAGCCGCCGGCCAGATCGCGGGCCGAGTAGACGCCGATGACCTTAGTATTCGCCGCCAGTCCCGCCGTGCCCGCGAAGTCCACGGCGCCCTGGAGGACCTGAAGTGACCCGCCAGCCGGGATCCCGGTCGCACTGGCGACCAGGTGCCGCGACCTCACCGTGGACACGCTGACCGAGCCCATCGGGCACGAGCCGTCGACCAGCAGGTCCAGGCTGCCTCGGAACTTGGACAGGGACCCGCACCATGCGCGTCCCGCGGCCAGCGAGGCGAGCAGGTCGGATTCGGCGGTGCTGGCGGCCCAGGCCGAGGTGACCCAGTTGTTGGGGATGCCGTGCCAGTTCCGGCCGAAGTGGTCATCGCTGGTGCCATTGCCGGTCAGGAAGACGGCGTTGCGTGACATGATGTCCCACAGCGCCACGTGGTGCGCGAGGTCGACCCCCTGGCGCAGCTTGTATCCGACCTCGAGCAGGTCAGCGCCCAGGGCCGCGGGCCTGCCCCCGCTGGGCAGCAGCTTCCTGGCCAGCTGCACGAGCAGCGCGTCCTGCTCCCGAACCGGAAGCGGCGCTGGATCGCCGTATCCATACGGGTGGTTGTAGCTGGCCAGTCCCCCGGCCGCGTGGATCTGCGGGATCGCGGTGTTGCGCAGGAAGTCGGGATAGGTCCCCAGGGTCGTCTTGCCGTAGTCGGGAACGACCACGGCACCGCCGAACCAGTTGATGTGCGGCTGCCCCCACGACACCTCCAGGCCCTGCCGCTGGACCACCGCCGGGTACCGCCCGGCCAGAACTGCGGCCATGTCGGCCTGCTGCCGCAGGAAGGCCTCGCCGCTGAGCCTGCGGGTGAAGCGCAGGTAGTCGAAGTACCCGCCCACCTGGTCGCCTTCGCTCGCCGCGCTCAGGGTCAGCTTCCACAGAGCGAAGTCACGGTAGTCCAGATCAGGCCACAGAGCCGCGATGTCCTCGGCCGGGCGGATGGTCACCGTGCACCACGGGTTCTGGCCGCTGGTCGGCACCACCGGGATCGTGACCACCCCCTCGATGCCCTTCCTGACCCGGCTCGCCGGAACCCCTGGCGACACGAACCGGTAGGACAGCGTGTAGTCACCGGCGGGCCTGCCGCCGACCGCCTGGTGGTACGAGCTGGCGATCAGCAGCTCCAGGTACCCGCGCTGCCAGCCGCCCTCGAGCAGCACGTCGATGGTCAGGGACTGACCGGTGAGGTTGTCGCGGTAGTTCCAGCCCGCCGGGTGGCTGTCCCCGTAGTAGCCATACTTGGCCAGCGCGGACGTGCGGCTCTTGGCTGTCAGATGCAAGCTGCCGCCCGTCACCGGGTCACCGGGCGAGGACGGAGACTCGACGATTCCGCCTCCCGAGCTGCCCGCAAGCGGCCCGCTCTCGGTCTTCGTCCATTTCCAGGGGCCGCGCTGGCCGGGACCGCCGTTCTCCGAGGTGAGGCTGGTGAAGTGCACGGTCTGGCGGTAGCCGATCCCGTCCATCCTGGCGTCGTGGTCGGTCCACCACAGCACGTCTACCGAGTTACTGGCCGCCTGGAAGAGCTGACAGTCCATGGAGCCGCTCTGCTCGCTGAACGAGGAGTGCACGTGCATCGCCATCGAGTAGGCGGCCCTGCCGTCCGAGGCGACGTCGCGGGCGGCCGAGTGCAGCGGCAGCCGCGGCAGCCGCCCCAGAACGGCGGCCGCGCCGGCAGCCCCAGCCGTGGCGTGCATGAAATGGCGCCTGGACAGCCCCGATTCGGCACTTGCCAGCGGAGCGCTCGCACCATGGTCATCGCACATTGACTGCATCGTCCCCGTCTGAGTCCGGCCAACCTGATCAACCCTGCACTAGATGAATCCGGCGCGCAAACGGCGCCAAGTCGGCGGCGCACCTCGACATAGCACGGATTTGCGTCGCACATACCATCATAAAACGGGTGTTAACATGGCTGAAAACCGTGCTATGTCACGGGATCTCGTGGTTGTCCAGGCTGGACGCCAGCCGCGGACCCGGGGTTAACTCGCTCAGGCCCAGGGTCGCGATCAGGCTGCGCGCGGCCGCGCCGCCGGCTTCCTCGGCCACGGCCAGGGCGGCTGGCACGTCGAGATCATCGCGAAGCGCATCGATGATCGCTTCGGCGGCCGCCTCCTGAGCCGAGCCGCCCGAACCTCCTGGCCCGCGCAGGCCGCCCGAACCGCCCGAGCCGCGCAGGCCGCCCGAGCCACCGGAGCCGCCTGGCCCGCCCGAGCCGCCTGGCCCGCCGGAGCCGCCTGGCCCGCGCGCACCGGCTCCCCGGCCGGCCGCCTGATACAGCCGCTCCAGCCGCAAGGTCGCCGCCTCAAGCTCGGCCACCGAATAGTCCCATTCGTCGGCCCACGGCCGGTCGATCAGGCACAGTCGTAGGGCCGCGGCGGGATGATCGGCCAGCACGTCGGTGACCAGCACGAGGTTGCCGGTCGACTTGGCCATCTTCTTCCCGTCCAGCCGGACCACTCCGACGCCGAACTGAACACGGGCGTACGGCGACACCCCAGTCACCGCCTCGGCCATCGCCGCCTGATACGCGTGGTGCGGGTAGTGCAGGTCGGCCCCGCCGCACTGCACGTCGACCGCCAGACCGAGTACCGACAGCGATATGGCCGCGCACTCGGCATGCCAGCCGGGCCGCCCGTTGCCCCACGGCGACGGCCAGCCTGGCTCACCGGGCTCCGACCTGCGCCAGACCGCCACGTCGAGCGGGTCGTCCTTGGCCGGATCGTCCAGCCTGGCCCCGTACTCAGCCGCCAGCTCGATGGCCTGCTCACGGGTCAGCCCGGCTCGCTCGGCGGTGCCGGCTCCGCGGAAGTAGACGCTGCCGTCCCGCAGGTAAGCGGCCTGCGCCTGAAGCAGCGCGGCGGCCAGCCGGATCACCTGGCTGACATTTCGCCGGGCACGCGGAGCGAACTTCGGCGCCCGGACGCTCAGCGCGGTCATGTCCTGATCGAACCTGAACTGCTGCACCGAGGCGAACGCGTCGTACGCCGATCCCGAGCGCTCCGCTGCGGCGAAGAGCACGTCGTCCACATCGGTGACGTTGCGGCAGAGCTGAGCATCCACGCCGGTCGCCCCGAGCACTCTGGTCAGCACGTCCACCCAGACGAACGTGGCCGCGTGGCCCAGATGCGTGACGTCATAGGGCGTGATACCGCAGCAGTAGATCCGTGCCCGGTCGAGCAATGGAAGAAAGGTCCCAGCCAGCCGGACCCCGGCCGGCATCGCGCTCTCAGTCATGACTGAAGTATCCCGCCGGCGGCACCGCCCGCACGGCTGGGGCCAGGCACGCTAGGGTCGCCATCGTGCGAACGCCGCTGCCAGATCGGACCCGGGCAGCCGCTGCTCACGCTCCTGCCGGGACCAGCGAGGCTGCCGGCACCAGCGAGGCTGTGGGAGCCAGCGAGGCTGCCGGGCCTGACGAAGCAGCCGGGACCAGCGAGGCAGCCCGTGCCGGGACCAGCGAGGCAGCCGGGCCTGACGAGGCAGCCCGTGCCGGGACCAGCGAGGCAGCCGGGCCTGACGAGGCAGCGGGGATCAGCGAGGCTGGCTGGGCAGGACGAGCCTGACGACTACGCTGACGGAGAGGACGAGCGATGACGATCATGCCGCTGCGGAGCCGGCCGGCCTGGGCAGCTCTCCAGGAGCACCACCAGAAGGTCGGCGGGCTGCACCTGCGGGAGCTGTTCGCAAGTGATCCGGGCCGTGGCGAGCGGCTCACCGCGCAGGCGGCCGGGGTGTACCTGGATTACTCCAAGAACCGGGTCACCGACGAGACGATGTCGCTGCTCATCCAGCTCGCCGTCGAGTCCGGCCTGCCCGAGCGGATCGAGGCGATGTTCACCGGCGAGCGGATCAACACGACGGAGAACCGGTCGGTCCTGCACGTCGCCCTCCGGCTGCCGGCCGACGCGACTCTGATCGTGGACGGCGTCAACGTGGTGGCCCAGGTACACGAGGTGCTCGGCCGGATGGCGGCATTCGCCAGGCAGGTGCGGTCCGGCGAGTGGCTCGGGTTCACCGGCAAGCCGATCGCGAACATCGTGAACGTGGGGATCGGGGGCTCCGATCTCGGACCCGTGATGGCCTACGAGGCGCTCAGGTACTACACGGAACGCGCCCTGACCTTCCGTTTCGTATCCAATGTCGACTCCACGGACTTCACCGAGGCGACCCGAGACCTGAGCGCGGACGAGACGCTCTTCATCATCTCGTCCAAGACGTTCACCACCCTGGAGACGCTCACGAACGCCAGGTCCGCGCGGGACTGGGTGGTCGGGCAGCTCGGTGACGAGGCGGCGGTCGCGAGGCACTTCGTCGCGGTCTCCACGAACGCCGAGAAGGTCGCTGGCTTCGGGATCGACACCGCGAACATGTTCGGCTTCTGGGACTGGGTCGGCGGCCGGTACTCGATGGACTCGGCGATCGGCCTGTCCACCATGCTGGCGATCGGCCCCGAGCGGTTCGCCGACCTGCTCGCCGGGTTCGCTGAGATGGACTCCCACTTCCGCACCGCGCCGCTCGAGCGCAATCTGCCAGCCCTGATGGGACTGCTTACCGTCTGGTACACGGGCTTCTTCGGGGTGGGCAGCACCGGGGTGATGCCGTACGAGCAGTACCTGAAGCGGTTCCCCGCGTACCTGCAGCAGCTGACGATGGAGTCCAACGGCAAGCACGTCAGGCTGGACGGCACCGCCGTCGACTACCCGACCGGGCCGGTCTACTGGGGCGAGCCAGGGACCAACGGCCAGCACAGCTTCTACCAGATGCTGCACCAGGGCACCGGGCTGATCCCGGTCGACCTGATCGGATTCGCCAAGTCCCTGAACCCGCTCCGCGATCACCACGACCTGCTGTCGTCCAACGTGTTCGCCCAGGCGCAGGCGCTGGCGTTCGGCCGGACGCTGGAGCAGGTGCTGGCCGAGGGGACCGACCCGCTGGTGGCGCCGCACCGGGTGATGGAGGGCAACCGGCCGACCAACGTGCTGCTGGCCGAGATCCTCAGCCCGAGGCTGCTCGGCGCCCTGGTCGCGCTCTACGAGCACGCCGTCTTCACCGCCGGGACGGTCTGGTCGATCGACTCCTTCGACCAGTGGGGCGTCGAGCTCGGCAAGGTGCTCGCCGCGGCGATCATTCCCGAGCTGACCAGCGGTCCCGAGCCCGGGCTCGGCCACGACTCGTCGACCAACAACTTGATCCGCCGGTATCGAATGATGAGAGAGGCATAACAATGACCACGGACCACTCGATGCAGCTAGGCATGATCGGGCTCGGGCGGATGGGCGCGAACCTGGTCCGCAGGCTGATGCGCGACGGTCACCGCTGCGTGGTCTACGACGTGAACGCCTCCGCCGTGGATGACCTGGTCGCCGAGGGCGCCGTCGGCGCCAGCACGATCGACGAACTCGTCACCAAGCTGGAGCAGCCCAGGGCGGTCTGGCTGATGCTGCCAGCCGCGATCGTCGAGCGGACGCTGAACCATCTCACCGGCCTGCTCGACCCCGGCGACATCGTGATCGACGGCGGCAACTCCTACTACCGGGACGACATCTCCCGGGCGAAGAGCCTCGTCCATCAGCACATCCACTACGTGGACTGCGGCACTTCCGGCGGCGTCTGGGGCCTGGAGCGCGGCTACTGCCTGATGATCGGCGGCGAGACCGAGGTGGTCAAGCACCTGGACCCGATCTTCCGCACGATCGCGCCGGGCCGTGGCGACGTCGAGGCCACCGCCGGGCTCGACCCGGATGCCGGAACGGCGCAGCTCGGCTACCTGCACTGCGGACCCAGCGGGGCCGGCCACTTCGTGAAGATGGTTCACAACGGGATCGAGTACGGCATGATGGCCGCGGTCGCCGAGGGCCTGTCGATCATCAGGCACGCCAACGCCGGCAAGGAGGAGCAGGAGACCGACGCCGAGACGACGCCGCTCACCGACCCCGAGGCGTACCAGTACGACATCAGCGTCCCTGACGTCGCCGAGGTCTGGCGGCGCGGATCGGTCGTCAGCTCGTGGCTGGTCGACCTCACCGCCGCGGCCCTGGCCAAGTCGCCGGAGCTGCACGAGTTCGCCGGGCATGTGTCGGACTCGGGCGAGGGTCGGTGGACGGTGCTGGCTGCCGTTGAGGAGGGTGTTCCTGCGCCGGTGATCACCGCGTCGCTGTTCCAGCGGTTCGAGTCGCGAGGGCTGGGGCAGTTTACCGGGCGGCTGCTGTCGGCGATGCGCAGTGAGTTCGGGGGGCATGCGGAGAAGAAGAAGTAGTTCGGGGCGGCGCTGGGTCCAGCTTCGGCGTTCCTGGTCAGTGGCGCTCCGCAGGGCCGGGGTCTGCCGGGCTAGGCGTTCAGCCGACCCGGCATGGCGCCGGGCCGGCGGAGGTCGGCGGTGAAATGGGGTTTAAGCAGGGTACGTCCGCTGCTCGAGGGTCTCGCCGTGGTCGATCAGGATCACCGAGACCAGGGCCGGCTCGAACAGGCCGTGCGCCACCACGCCGGGGGTGCGGGAGAGCCGGTCCGCGAGGGCGGCAGGGTCGCCGACCGGGCCGTGATAGTCGGCGATCACGCCGCCGTCCGGGCTCGGCGGGACGTCCCGGAGGGTAACCGGGCCGAGTCGGCGCAGCGTGGACGGAAGGCCGAAGCGCAGCAGTTCGAGCGGTACCGGCGGGTGCAGCGCGGGGACCGGTTTGGATGAGTCGGCGATCACGATGAACTGGGTCGCGGCCGCGGCGACGATCTTCTCCCTGGTGTGGGCCCCGCCGCCGCCCTTGATCAGCCACCCGTCAGGCGCGATCTGGTCGGCGCCGTCGATGCAGATATCGAGCGCATCGAGGGTGTCGAACGGCTGCACGGACAGGCCGAGCTCGGCGGCCCGAAGCTCGGTCCGCGGGGACGTGGCGACGCAGCGGATCGACAGCTTCCGGCGGGCGAGGGCGGGCAGCAGGTATGCGACGGTCGAGCCGGTGCCCAGCCCGACCCGCATCCCGTCCTGCACGAACTCCGCGGCGGCCTCGGCGGCGAGCCGCTTCTCCTGTTCGGCGGTCACGATCGACAAGTGTCCCTGACGCCGGCCCCGGCCGGCGGTTCCACCCCCAATCTTGCTGACAGCCTGGCCTGATCCTTGGCCGGCACGTGACACTATGTGGCATGCAATCCAGTAACCACAGGTCCGCCCTCATCCCGGCCGACCACGTCATCGTGCTGTTCGGGGCGACCGGGGACCTGGCCAAGCGCAAGCTGCTCCCTGGCCTGTTCCATCTCGCCAAGTCCGGCCTGCTGCCGCACAACTACCGGATCATCGGCTCCGCGCCGGCCCAGTTCGCGATGACTGACGAGCAGTTCCGGGCGCACGCGCAGTCGTCCGTGGCGCAGTTCGGCCTCGCCATGCCGACCGGCGTGGCGTGGCAGGCGTTCGAGAGCAAGCTGCATTTCGGCGCGGCCGACCCGGACGATCCCAAGCCGCTGGTCGAGGCGGTTCACCAGGCCGAGGAAGAGATCGGCGGCAGCCCGAGCCGGCTCTTTCACCTCGCCGTGCCGCCGTCGGCGTTCGGGTCGGTGGTCGGAATGCTGGGCCAGACCAGGCTGTCGGAGCACTCGCGGGTGATCATCGAGAAGCCGTTCGGCACGGACCTGGAGTCGGCAAAGGCGCTGACTAAGGTGGTGCACTCGGTATTCGATGAGTCCCAGGTGTTCCGCATCGACCACTTCCTGGGCAAGGAATCGGTCGACAACATCCTGGCGCTGCGCTTCGCCAACGGCCTGTTCGAGCCGATCTGGAACCGGGACCACCTCAGTCACGTGCAGATCGACGTGCCCGAGTCGATCAGCATCGAGGGCCGGGCTCAGTTTTTCGAGGGCACGGGCACGTTCCGTGACATGATCGTCACGCACCTGTTCCAGGTGCTCGGCTTCACGGCGATGGAGCCGCCCACCTCACTCAGCGCCAAGTGCCTGCGGGACGAGAAGGCCAAGGTGTTCGAGTCGCTGAAGCCCGTCAACTGCTCCCGCGTGGTGCGCGGGCAGTACCTGGGTTACCGGGACTCCCCGGGCGTGGACTCGCAGTCGCAGACCGAGACGTTCGTCGCGATGCGCGTCGAGATCGACAACTGGCGCTGGTCCGGAGTGCCCTTCTACCTGCGCTCGGGCAAGTCCATGGCGCAGCGCAGGCAGATCATCACCCTCGGGCTCAAGGAGCCGACGCTGCGGATGTTCCCGGTGGGCGCACGCACCCGGCAGCACGAGCGGGGCAACGAGGTCGTGATCGACTTCGACGATCCCGGCTGGATCGGCGTCCGGTTCCTGGCCAAGGAGCCTGGGCCCCTGATGCGGCTCCGCGAGACCGAGATGACCTTCAGGTACGCGGACTCCTTCCACAAGATGAACTCGCTGGAGGGCTACGAGCGGCTGATCCTCGAGGCCATGCTCGGCGACCAGTCGCTGTTCACCCGGTCCGATGAGATCGAGCGGCTCTGGGAAGTGGCGCAGCCCCTGCTTGACGACCCGCCGCCGGTCGAGTTCTACGAGCCTGGCTGCTGGGGACCAGAGTCGATCAAGCACCTGATCGCCCCGCACCACTGGTACCTCCCCGACGGCCGCGACTGACTGGCCGGACCCGCCAGGTGCGGCACCAGACTCAGGTGACGCACGCGATATCCGGCGGCCGGGCCGGCCGGTATCCGCCTGCCGGTCAGCCGAGCCCAGGGACCGGACGGCCTTCCTCCAGGTAGACGGCGGCCTTCGCGCCATAGGCGGCCCGCACCCGCCGCCGGATCGGGCCGCGGAGCAGGGACATCGCCTCGTGCTTGCTGACCAGCCGGTACTCGGAGACCTCCTCGGGCTGGAGCACCACGGCCGCCAGGGCCGCGTCGCTCACGACGCCGCAGTCGAAGAGGAACCGCACGCCCCCCGGCCTGCCCGGGCGGGGCCGCCGGAAATCCACGCAGGCCAGCCGGCCGGTGCGGACCTCGATACCGCACTCCTCGCGCACCTCACGCTGGCATGACTCCCATGGGGTCTCGCCGTCGGCCTCCATCACGCCGCCGGGGATCGTCCATCCTGACTTGTAGGTCGGCTTCAGGATCAGCAGGCGGCCCTTGCGGTCGAAGATCAGCGCGCCGGCCGAGACGGGGATGGCCGGGGTCTCGAACTGGCTGTCGCTGCTCAGCGAATCGTCGTTGTCGGCCACATCCTCACCCTACGGTCTCGCCCGGCCCCGGGACGGCAGCGGCGTGCCGCGGATCCGCCAAGGCGACGGGCCGGGAGCCGCAGCAGGCCGGCGGCTCGGCCGGCTCTCGCGGAACGGCGCGCTCCGGTCACCGGCTCGCGGGCCAGCCGCCCGATGCGCCTCACCGACGCACGTAGAGGGTGAGCACGAAGTCGCTCGCGTGCCACCGCATCGCGACCTTCCAGGCGGAGGCGGCCAGCACGGGGTAGGGCTGGAATGGCTGGGACGGGTATCGCTGGAACTCGACCAGCCAGACCCGGCGGACTGCCGCAAGCCTCGCGCGGATCCCGGCGGCGGGAAGCTGGGTCCCGGTGAAGTTGCCGTCCTGGGCCGGGGATCTGGCCAGGGAGACGTCGCGCAGCTGGCTGAATGCCGCCGGGTAGGCGGCGCTGATCTGCCGCCACCAGGGCCAGAAGTACAGCACGGCGTCGCCGCTGCGCTCGTGGCCGGCCAGGATCTGGGCCACCTGCCGGATGTTGTCGCCATGCCCGTCCGGCCCGCGGCAGGCGAGCTGGGCCGGCAGGCCGAGCAGCGCGATGCCGGCCAGCCCTGCGATGACGGCGCGGGCCGCGAGCGAGT
>DATNIU010000241.1:0-8442 GCA_035604275.1 Streptosporangiaceae bacterium
CTGAGCGCGTTATAGGAGGTCAGCGCCGAGGCCGAGCCGCGCCGGTCGGCCAGCGACACCATGAAGGTCCTTCCGCCGCCGGCCGGCAGGACGGCGAACTGCTCGACGCCGTCAAAGCCGGCCGGTAGCTGGCCGGCTTGCGCCCAGGTGACGGCCGGGGACCCGCCGAAGAGGAGATCGAACAGCCATCCGTAGTTCGCGGTCGCTGGCACCTGGTGGACTCGCCGCACGTGCTTCCCCCCTCCACCAGGACCAGCGGACCTTTGGCCGGATGTGGACGCTGGCCAGCAGTGAGGCGCTCAGCGAGCCTTCTGGCACAGATGAACGCGTTGCTTACATCAGGCAGCTATCCGGTCTAACATGGTTGACGTTCGTCTGAACAGGACGGTTGACATCTATGCCGCCTTGTTACGGATCCTAGGATAGATCATCGTGGACGCCGCCACGACACGAAAAGTCATATTCTGGTGGCTGTGCGTAGGCAAGGCCGAACTTATCGTTAGTTATCAGGCTGTATCAGGTCGTATATGCCTGTATCAGCGGTGATTCAAGCCGGGAGCGCGATGCGCCGCGGCACGGGCCGCGGGCACAGTAGCCAGCGTGGCTCCGGATCGCGGGCGGCAGGCCCGCCGACCGGGTGCGCCTCAGCCGGCGTCCGTGATCATGGCGGCACCGACGGTGGCGCTCGTCGCCTCGTCGATCAGGATCAGGCCGCCGGTCATCCGGTTCCTGGCATACGGATCGCAGAAGATCGGCTGAGTAAGCCGCAGCGTCACCCGGCCGATCTCGTTCAGGCCCAGGCGCGCCGCCGACTCGTCCCTGTGCAGCGAGTTGATGTCCAGCCGGTACCCGATATCCCTGGCGATCGCCTTGACGGTCCTCGTGGTGTGCTTGACGATCAGCCGGCTTCCCGGCGTCAGCGCCGGCGCATCGCTCATCCAGCACACCATGGCCTGCACGTCCTGGGTCGCCTGCGGCTGATTGTGCGGCCGGCAGATCATGTCGCCGCGGGAGATGTCCAGGTCGTCATCGAGCAGCAGCGTCACCGACATCGGCGGGAACGCCTCGTCGACCGGGCCGGCCGCGGTGTCGATCCGGCTGATCGCGGTGGTCAGGCCGGACGGCAGGTGCATGACCTCGTCGCCGGGCTTGAGCACGCCGCCGGCCACCTGGCCCGCGTAGCCGCGGTAGTCGTGCAGCTGCGGGTCGGTGGCCTGGTGCGGCCGGATCACGTACTGGACCGGGAACCGCACGTCGATCAGGTTCCGGTCCGATGCGATGTGCACGTGCTCCAGGTGGTGCAGCAGCGACGGACCGTTGTACCACTGCATGTTCAGCGAGCGCTCGACGACGTTGTCGCCGTGCAGAGCGGAGATCGGGATGAAGGTCAGGTCGCCGATCTCGAGCTTGGCGGCGAACGCCGCGAACTCCTCGACGATCCGGTCGAAGGCCGCGGCCTCGTAGCCGACCAGGTCCATCTTGTTCACCGCGAGCACCAGGTGCGGCACCCGGAGCAGGGTCGTCAGGAAGGCATGCCGGCGGCTCTGCTCGGTCAGCCCGTTCCTGGCGTCCACCAGCACGATGGCCAGGTCGGCGGTCGACGCACCGGTGACCATGTTGCGGGTGTACTGGATGTGGCCAGGGGTGTCAGCGATGATGAACTTCCGCCGCGGTGTGGCGAAATAGCGGTATGCCACGTCGATCGTGATGCCCTGCTCGCGCTCCGCGCGCAGGCCGTCGGTCAGCAGTGCCAGGTTCGTGTAGTCCTCGCCGCGCTCCCTGCTGGTCCGCTCGACCGACGCGAGCTGGTCCTCGAAGATCGCCTTGGAGTCGTAGAGCAGGCGCCCGATCAGCGTCGACTTGCCGTCATCGACCGATCCCGCGGTGGCCAGCCGCAGGATGTCCATGACCCTGTCTGCCTTCGGCGCGGGCGTGCCAGCATCGCGCTGCTCAGCCGTCATCAGAAGTAGCCCTCCCGCTTGCGGTCCTCCATCGCGGCCTCGCTGGCCCGGTCGTCGGCACGGGTCTGGCCGCGCTCGGTGATCCGGGTCGCGGCGATCTCAGCGATCACCTCGGCCAGCGTGGCCGCCGAGGACTCCACTGCCCCGGTGCAGGTTATATCGCCGACGGTGCGGTAGCGCACCATCGTCTCGAACGGCGCCTCGCTCTCCGCCCTGCTGACGTACGGGTGATCGGCGAGCAGAATGCCATCGCGCTCGAAGACCATCCTGCGGTGCGCGAAGTAGATAGACGGAATCTCCAGCTGCTCCCTGGAGATGTAGTGCCAGATATCGAGCTCGGTCCAGTTCGACAGCGGGAACACCCTGATGTGCTCACCGCGGCGGATCTTCGTGTTGTACAGGCTCCACAGCTCGGGCCGCTGGTTCTTCGGATCCCACTGGCCGAACTCGTCGCGGAATGAGAACACCCGCTCCTTGGCCCTGGCCTTCTCCTCGTCCCGCCTGGCGCCGCCGAAGACCGCGTCGAACCGGTGCTCGCCGAGCGCGTCGAGCAGGGTGATCGTCTGCAGCCGGTTGCGGCTCGCCCACCGGCCCGTCTCCTCGACCACCCGGCCGGCCTCGATCGAGGACTGCACCGAGGCGACCACCAGCCGGACCCCCAGCTCGGCCGCGCGGCGGTCCCGGAATCTCAGCACCTCATCGAAATTGTGCCCGGTGTCGATGTGCATCACAGGGAACGGGATCCTGGCCGGCCAGAACGCGCGCTCGGCCAGAGCGAGCATCACGATCGAGTCCTTGCCGCCCGAGAAGAGCAGCACCGGCCGCTCGAACTCGGCGGCCACCTCCCGCATCACGTGGATCGACTCGGCCTGCAGGACGTCGAGCTGGGAGAGCTGGTAGTCGGAGCGGGACACGGTCATCAGGGAACTCCGGGGTCGTCGGACGAGGGACCAGGGCCGGCCCGCCCTTACTGCTCGCGCGATGCCGCGGCGCTGATCGCCTCGATCAGCCGGTCGGCAAGCATGACGGGACAGACCAGGATATCCGGCAGCCAGGGCTGCTCGGAGTTGTACTCAAGCTTGGAGCCGTCAATCCGGGATGCGTGCAATCCGGCCGCCCGCGCCACGGCCACCGGGGCGGCCGAGTCCCATTCGTACTGGCCGCCGCTGTGCACGTACGCGTCCGCCTGGCCGGTGATCACCGCTGCCGCCTTCGCGCCAGCCGAGCCGAGCGGCACAAGCTCGGCCCCGATCTGCTCGGCGAGCAGCTGCACGAACGCCGGCGGCCGCGATCTGCTCACCACCAGCCGGATCCTGCCATCGGGCGCGACCGGGCCCGGGCTGGCCGGCGGCTCGGCGGTGCACAGGACGGCGCCCTGCGCAGGCAGCGCGACGGCGCCAGCGGTCAGCTCGCCGCGCTCCCACAGGGCGACGTGCACGGCCCAGTCCGCCCGCCCTGGCTCGCCGAACTCCCTGGTGCCATCGAGCGGATCGATGATCCATACCCGGCTGGCCGACAACCTGGCCGGATCGTCCGCGGCCTCTTCGGAGAGCACCGCGTCGTCCGGTCGCAGCCTGGCCAGCTCGGCAGCGAGGAATTCCTGCGAGCCGAGGTCGCCAGCCCGCCTGAGCCGGTCGGCCGGGGAGGTTCCGGCAGTCTGGCCGCCGTCGCCGGTCTCCCGCTCCGGCCGGGCGGCCGTCGGGACCGCCTCGCGCAGCCTGAGCAGCCGCTCGCCAGCCTGCGCGGCGAGGTCACGGGCAATCACATCGTCAGCGGGAAAGACCACGCGCGCTCCATCCGAAAGCCGGCCCGAACCGAGGGCTCAGTACGCCCCGGAACCTCGCACGACCGCGGCGCATGTCTTCCACAGAATCTGAAGGTCGAGTACGAACGACCAGTTCTCGACGTACCGCAGATCGAGGCGGACAGACTCGTCCCAGGAGAGGTTTGACCGTCCGTTCACCTGCCACAGGCCGGTTATACCCGGCTTGACCGCGAGCCTGCGCCGTACGTGGTCACCATACATCGCCGCCTCTTCCGGCAGCGCGGGCCGCGGGCCGACCAGCGACATGTCGCCGGCCAGAACGTTGACGAGCTGCGGCAGCTCGTCAAGCGACCACCGGCGAAGCCAGCTGCCGGACCTGGTGATCCTCGGGTCGTCGCGGATCTTGAAGAGCAGCCCGTGCTGCTCGTTCCTGGCTGCGAGCTCGGCCTTGCGCTGCTCCGCGTCCAGCACCATGGTGCGGAACTTGTAGACCGTGAAGCTCCGGCCGTCCTTGCCGACCCTGGTCTGCCTGAACAGCGCGGGGCCGCCGTCGTCCAGCCGGATGATCAGGGCCACGGCGGCCAGCAGCGGTGCCGCGAGCACCAGCGCGGCCAGCGCGAGTGCCTTGTCGAACGCAGCCTTGATCACCCGGCGCGCGCCGCTGAACTCGGGATGGTCCATGTGCAGCAGCGGCAGCCCGGCGACCGGCCGGATGGTTGTCCGCGGGCCGGCCACGTCCAGCAGCGCCGGAGCGACGCACAGATCGGTGCCGGTCTTCTCCAGCTCCCAGGCGAGCTGCCGCAGCCGGTGCCCAGCCATCTCCGGGCAGGCGAGCACGGCTACCGTATCGGCGCCGAAGCTGCGGACGACCTCGGCTACGCCGTCCAGCCCGCCGATCGCGGGAATGCCCGAGATCACGCCCGCCTCGCGGGAGCCGACCACGCACGCCGCGACGACCGACAGGCCGTGATAGGTCTCACGGCGCAGCATCGTGACGATGTCCTCGATCACCGGCTGGTAACCGACCACGACCACCCGCCGCATGCAGCTGCCGAGCCTGCGCGCCTTGTGCAGGCGCTTGCGCAGCGTGAATCTGGCCGCCAGGTCGAATAGCGTCACGCTCGGCAGCGCGAGGAGCACGTACCCCCTGGCCAGGTGCGTCTTGGTGGCATAGGCCAGGATTGCTACCGTGGCGGTCAGGAACAGCCCGGCATTCAGGATCTTGCGGAACTCATCGGGGCCGACGCCGATGAACCGCGAGTCGTAGCCGCCGGCCAGGAGAACCGTGAACAGCCAGGCGAGCGGCAGGGCCAGGCTGATCGCGAGGTACCCGCTCGGCCGGGAGGCGAGCCCGTCGAAGCGCACCTCATAGGCGAGCATGCCGGCGGCGAGCCCGCAGCCGACATCGGTGACGCTGGCCAGGCGCAGGTAGCTGGTCGTCCACTTGGCAGGACTGTGCGAGGCCAGGCGCGCGACCACCCAGTCCCGCATGGAGACAGTGACCGCTGTGTGGCCTGACACGCCAGCCCTCCCTTCGCGCCAGTCGTCCGGCAGGCAGCCGGCGTGCAGCCAGCAGGGAACCCCCGCTTTGCCCTGCGTTCACCATTAGCCCATACGTTAGACGCGCAGGCAAAGAACGTAGTTGACAGCATCTAAGAACAAGACCGTGCATCTACCGGCAGATCGTTGCCGTTTCGATGCCGACTACCGGACACTATACCGTACCTTAGCGGTCAGAGGGTACATTTCGACCCTCGGGCAGCCTGGCTGTCAGGACGGGACGGGGCTGGGATGCACCTGGTTCTGCGCCACGGCCAGCCCGTCGCGCAGCAGCAGCTCTACCGCGTCGGCTGCCCGCTCGACCAGCAACGGGACCTCCTTGCGCTCAGCCGCGGAGAAGCCGGTGAGCACGAAGTCGGCCGGATCCATCCGGCCGGGCGGACGGCCGATCCCGACCCGCACTCGGTAGTAGTCGCGGGTCCCGAGCGCGGTAGTCACCGAGCGGGCGCCGTTATGCCCGTTGTCTCCGCCGCCGAGCTTCAGCCTGATCGTCCCGAACGGAAGATCAAGCTCGTCGTAGACGATCACGACCCGGGCGGGCGGGATCTTGTAGAAGCCGGCGACCGAGGCCAGCGGCGGCCCGGACAGGTTCATGAACGTCATCGGCTTGATCAGCGTAACCGGCAGGCCAGCCAGGCGACCGAGCGCGATTACGGCACGGGAGCGATCCCGCTTGAAGCCGGCGCCCATCCGGGCGGCGAGCAGGTCGGCGACCATGAAGCCCGCGTTGTGCCGGTTGCCCGCGTAGCGCTCGCCTGGGTTGCCCAGCCCCGCAACCAGCCACCTGTCGTCGGCCATCGGAGAACCACCTCAGCCTGTCATCGGCTCCGCTGCCGTGCTGCCCTGGCCGGAGCTGGCCGACAGTAACTGCCCGCGCCCGCCCGCCTGGTCCGGCCGCGCGGTGCGGACAGATCCGCGCCAGGCCGGTGCCAAGCCCGCGGACCAGCCGGTGCCAAGCCCGCAGACCGGGCAGGCTACTCGCCTGGCGCCTGCGAGTCGGGCGCTGGCGCGGCTGCGGCCTCGCCTCCGGCCTCTTCCGGCACCGACGGCGGCACCTCGGTCACGGCGCCGACCTCGGCCTCGAGCTGCGCGGCTGTCGGAGCCGGTATGACGTGCAGGACCAGGATCTCGGGATCGACGGCCAGGCTGACGCCGCGCGGCAGCTTCAGGTCACCGGCGTGCACCGAGGCGCCGACCGCCATGCCCTCGATGTCCACCTCGACGCCCGGCGGGATGTTGGTCGCCTCGGCCTCGACCGAGATCTGGACCAGCTGCTGGTCGAGCAGGCCATCGGGTGCGATCTCACCGGTGAGGGTCACCGGGATGTCAACGGTCACCTTCTCGCCGCGGCGGACCAAGATCAGGTCGACATGGTCGATGGAGCCCTTGATCGGATCCCGCTGCACGGCCTTGGGCAGCGCTAGCTCGCTGCCGCCGGACAGGCCGTCGAGCCTGATCAGCACGTTGGCGGTGCGCAGGGCGAGCAGCACGTCATGGCCGGGCAGGCTGACGTGCCTGGTCACCGTGCCGTGACCGTAGAGAACCGCGGGAACGCGGCCGGCCCGGCGCTCACGCCGGGCTGCGCCCTTGCCGAACTCGGTCCGCGGCGTGGCGGCGATGTGAACCTCGGGCACTGGCGCTCCTGTTGTCTCAGCACAGCTTTTCTCAGCACAGCATTCTCAGCACAGTGTTTCTCAGCGCTGGGGATTTCCGCAGCAGAGTCTAATCGACGATCGGCCCGGTGCGGCTGCGCCGGCTGATCGCACCGCGGCACAGCGCCCGCGCGAGCCGCCGCGGAAGAGCGGCGGCAGCGGTCCGGCGGTCAGCTCTGGCCGTCGAACAGGCTAGTCACCGATCCCTCGGAGAAGACCTCAGTGATAGCCCGTGCGATCAGCGGCGCGATCGACAGCACGGTCAGCTTATCGAACTGCTTCTCCGCCTGGATCGGCAGCGTGTTGGTAACGATGACCTCGGTGACGGCCGAGTTCTTCAGCAGGTCGACAGCCGGGCCGGAGAGCACCCCGTGGGTAGCCGTGACGATCACCTGGGTGGCGCCCTGCTCAAACAGGATCTCCGCGGAATTGGCGATCGTCGCGCCGGTGTCGATCATGTCGTCGACCAGGATGCAGGTGCGGCCGGCCACCTGGCCAACCACCTCGAGCACCTTTACCTGGTTCGCGACATCGGGATCGCGGCGCTTGTGGATGATCGCCAGCGGACAGCCGAGCCGGTCGGTCCAGCGCTCGCAGACCCTGACCCGGCCTGCATCCGGCGCCACCACCGTCACCAGCGACAGATCGAGCTTGGCCTCCAGGTAGGAGGCGAGGATCGGCAGCGCGAACAGGTGATCGACCGGGCCATCGAAGAACCCCTGGATCTGCGCCGTGTGCAGGTCAACAGCCATCAGCCGGTCCGCGCCCGCGGTGCGGAACAGGTCAGCCATCAGCCGGGCCGAGATCGGCTCGCGACCGCGGCTCTTCTTGTCCTGCCGCGCGTACCCGAAGAACGGGGCCACCACGGTGATCCGCTTGGCCGAGGCACGCTTGAGCGCATCGACCATGATCAGCTGTTCCATGATCCACTGGTTGATCGGCGCGGTGTGGCTCTGCAGCACGAAGGCGTCACAGCCGCGGACCGACTCGAGGAAGCGCACGAATATCTCGCCGTTGGCGAAGTCGAACAGGGTGGTCGGCGTCGGCTGAGTGCCGAGGTACTCGCCGATCTCCCGGCCAAGCTCAGGAAATGCCCGGCCGGAGAAGAGCATCAGCCTCTTGGCGCTCGACATGGTACCGCGCGTCACTTGACCTGCTCCTTGTTCGCGGGCCCGACTGGGTTCTCTGGCCTGGCTGGCCGAACCGGCGCCACCTGCCGACCTGTCCTGGCCGGCGCACCGGCCCAGCTGCCCGGCATCGTCAGCGTGCCTTCGCCCGCCGCCGCTGCGATCGCCGCGGCCGGACCGGTTGCGCTCACTCGGCTCGGCTCCTCCGATTATCGCTGCAGGTCATCGGCGGGCCGCTGGGTAAGCGTTCATGCCCCCGACGGGAGCAGGATACCTCCATGAAGCTTGATCAGGTCCGGTACCCACCATCCTGGCCGACGCGGGCAACCGCTGACGTGGGCGGATATCCGTTCCGGGCCCGAGGCCGCCGCCCCACG
>DATNIU010000242.1:0-18441 GCA_035604275.1 Streptosporangiaceae bacterium
TGGCTGGGCCGGGGTCCGGTGGTGTGGTGCGGGTGGCCGGGCTGGGCGGCGGGGCGGCTGGGCCGGGCTGATTTGTCGGCCGGTGGGTAAGGATCATCGGGTGACCCGCACCGCTGATCTGGGGATCAGGATCGGAATACTGCCGAGCGGCCCGACCGCATCGATCGCCGACGTGCCGGGGGTGGGTGTCGGCCACGCGACGGTCTGGCGGGACGAGCCGCCGCCACCTGCCGGGCGGGGAGTGGCGCGAACCGGCGTGACGGTGCTCGACCTGGGCGGCAACATGTTCCGCAGCCCGGTGCCGGCCGGCGGCGCCGTGCTGAACGGCGCCGGGGAGTGCACCGGGTTCCTGGCCGCCGCCGAGTGGGGACTGGCCGAGACGCCGGTCTTCCTGACCTCGACGATGCAGCTCGGCCGGGTCTACGACGCGGCCTGCGAGTTGCTGATGGCCGAGGACACCGCGATCGGCACGGATGACGTGATCATCCCGATCGTGGCCGAGTGCGACGACAGCTTCCTGAACGACGCCCGGCGGATGCAGGTGACCGCGGCCGATGTCAGCGCGGCGCTCGAAGCAGCGCGGGCGGCCGCGCGCGGCCGGGAGCGGACTGCCCCGGCCGAAGGGGCGGTCGGCGCCGGCACCGGGATGAGCTGCCTGGGATTCAAGGGCGGCATCGGCACCGCGTCCAGGCTGACGCCGTCCGGCCACACCGTCGGAGTGCTCGTGCTGTCCAACTTCGGCGAGCAGGACCGGCTCACGATCGACGGGATGCCGGTCGGCCGCCGCCTGCCGCCGGCCGTCGAAGCGCCGGCCCCGCCGCCCGCCGGATCGTGCATCACCGTCGTGGTAACCGACGCGCCGCTGGATTCCGCTGCCTGTGTCAGGCTCGCCCGCCGGGCCGGCCTTGGCCTGGCCAGGACCGGGTCCACCGGTCATCACGGCAGCGGCGAGATCTTCCTGGCACTGGCGACCGGCCTGCGAGCGCCGCGTATCCCGCGCCCCGACAGTTCGGCGGGAGGCGCGCCCGGCGCCGGCGTCGGCCCGATCACCGGACGCGGACTTGATCCGTTCTTCGCCGCCGTCGTGGAGGCGACCGAGGAGGCCGTGCTGAACAGCATGCTCGCCGCTCCGTCGGTGAACGGCAGGGACGGTAACGTCGTCCGCGGTCTGCCTGTCGACCAGGTCAAGGCGCTGCTGCACTCCCGTGCCTAGCCAGCCCGCGCGGGCAGTGCTTCGGCCAGGTGACATGAGACCTGGCTCGCTCTGGATCCGGTCGCCGGCAGCACCGGCAGCGGCAGGCCGGCGCAGCGCTCCGCGACCCCGGCAGCGGCCGCCGCGCCCGAGGCAAGCTCGGGGCAGCGCGGATGGAACCGGCAGCCAGACGGGATTCTGGTAGCGTCCGGCGGCTCGCCGGTCAGGACGATCGGCTCGATCGGCGACTCAGGCAGCACCGACATCAGCGCCCTGGTATAGGGATGCCGCGGATCGGAGAACACCTGCTCGGGCGTGCCGACCTCGACGATCCGCCCCAGGTACATCACCGCCAGCCGGTCCGCGATGTTCCAGGCCAGGCCCAGATCATGGGTCACGACCAGTGCCGCCAGACCAAGGTCGTCCCTGAGCTTGAGCAGCAGCGACAGGATCTCGCCCCGGACCGAGGCATCGAGCGAGGCTACCGGCTCGTCGGCGACAAGCACCTTGGGCTCGAGCACCAGCGCTCCGGCGATGACGACCCGCTGGCGCTGCCCGCCAGAAAGCTCGTGCGGGTAGCGGCCGAAGAACCGCTCGGGCGGTCGCAGGCCGCACCTGGACAGCGCCCCGGCGACCCGCGCTTCCTCGTTGTCCAGCTTGTGGATCCGCACTCCCTCGGCGACCGCCTCGTAGACGGTATGCCGGGGGTTCAGCGATCCGGTCGGGTCCTGCAGGACAAGCTGGACCTGCCGCCGGTAGGTCCGCAGCGCGCCAGACCGGTACGACAGCGGCATGCCGTCGAAGCTGACCTGGCCCTCGGTCGGCCGCTCGAGCCCCAGCATGGTCCTGGCCAGCGTCGTCTTGCCGCAGCCGGACTCACCGACCAGCGCCAGGATCTCGCCTGGGGCGATGTCCAGGTTGACCCCGTCAACCGCCGTGGCGGGCGCCCGGCGTCTGCCCCGGCCGGCGAACCGCACCCGCACGGCGGTCGCGGACAGGATCGGTGTGGTCGCCACGTCGCCTGCGACGACGTCCGGACTGTTCAGCACGTTCACGCGACCGCCTCACCGGTCTGGCTGGCCTCGCTGGCGACCGATTCCGCGATCGAGCCGCCGTGCTGACCGGCCTCGCTGGCGACGGATTCCGCGATTGAGCCGCCGTGCTGAGCTGCCGCGCTGGGGCCAGATTCGCCGACGGTCTCGTCGGCGAAGTCGGGCAGCACGCGGACGCACGCCGCCTGGCGGCCCTGGCCGGCCGTCCACAGCTCGACCTGGCGGGTCGAGCACTGCGGCAGCGCCACCGCACAGCGCGGGTGGAAGGTACAGCCATCTGGCAGGCGCGCCGGATCCGGCGGGTCGCCGGGCAGGCCGCGGGGGTGCAGCCTGGTCCTCTTGTCTCCGATGATCGGGAACGCCCAGGCCAGCGCCTCCGCGTAGGGATGCCTGGCACCGGTGAACACCTCGTGCGCCGGGCCCTCCTCCACGATCCGGCCCGCGTACATGACGGCCAGCCGCTCGCAGGTGGCGGACAGCACCGACAGGTCGTGGCTGATCATGATCATCCCAACGCCGGTCTGGCTGACCAGATCACCGATCAGGTTCAGCACCTGGGCCTGGATCATCACGTCCAGGGCGGTGGTCGGCTCGTCGGCGATGATCAGGTTCGGCTCGCAGGCGAGCGCCATCGCGATCATCACTCGCTGCTTCTGCCCGCCGGATAGCTCATGCGGGTAGCTGTCGGCCCGCCCGGCCGGCAGGCCGACCTGGGAGAGCAGCGAGCCGACCCGCCTGCGGGCCGCTCCGGGGGTGACGTCGGGGGCATGCAGCAGAATCGGCTCGGCGATCTGCTTGCCGATCCGCTGCACGGGGTTCAGCGAGTGCATGGCGCCCTGGAAGATGATCGACGCGCCCGCCCACCGGACCGCGCGGAGCTTGCCCCAGCTCATCCGCAGCACGTTCTCGCCCTTGAACAGGATCTCGCCGGTGACCGTCGCCGACGCGGGCAGCAGCCGCAGGATCGAGGCGGCGATCGTGGACTTGCCGCAGCCGGACTCGCCGGCCAGGCCGAGGGTCTGGCCGGCGTCCACGGCCAGGCTGACGCCGCGGACCGCCGGCACCGGGCCCTGCACCGTCCGGTAACTGACGGCCAGGTCACGCAGCTCGAGCAGTGCCATCAGCGCTCCCGCAGTCTCGGGTTGAGCACGGCCTCCATCGCGTGACCGACCAGGGTGAAGCCCATCACCACGACGATGATGGCGACGCCGGGCGTGATCAGCCAGAGAGCGTTGCCGGTGCCGACGCCGTTGTTGAACGCATTGTTGAGCATCTCTCCCCAGGACGCCCTGGTCGGGTCGCCGAGGCCGAGGAAGGACAGCGTGGTCTCGGACAAGATCGTGCCCGCCACGGTCAGGATGGTGTTGGCCAGCAGCAGCGGCATCACGTTGGGCAGCACGTGCTTGGACATCTGGTGCCAGTGCCCGGCGCCAAGCGCGCGGGCCCGTTCCAGGTACGGGCGGGTCTCGACCGCCAGCGCCTGAGCCCGGATAATCCGGGCCGTTCCCGGCCAGGAAGTGATCCCGATCACGATGATGATCACGTGCAGCGACGGGCCGAGCGTCCTGGCCAGCACGATCGCGAGCGGCAGGAACGGCACGACCAGGAACCAGTCGGTGACCCGCATCAGCACGTTGTCGCTCTGCCTGCCGAACCAGCTGTTCAGGGTGCCGAAATGGCCTGCCACGATGCCGATCACCGCGCCGATCACCATCGACAGCAGCGTCGCGGCGAAACCGATCAGCAGCGAGATCCGCGACCCCCAGATCAGCTCGGTGAGCACCGACCGGCCGTCGGCGTCGGTGCCGAGCGGGTAGTGCCAGCCAGGCCCGGCGTTCACCGGATAGGTGGCGAGAGTCACGTTGAGCCCGCGCGAGCTGGCCAGCAGCGGTGCGGCTAGCGCGACGGCGATCATCAGCACCAGGACCACGAGGCCGATCATGCCGTCGCGGTCTTTGCGGTACTCCCGCCAGAACCTGGCCAGCGCTCGCCGCCGCCGGTCCCAGGCGATCCGCCGCGCGGTGACCGACGTCACGGCAGGCGGCCGCGGCGCCGTATCGGTCGGCGCGCTCATGCCTGCCTCACCCGCGGGTCGAGCACGGTCAGCAGCAGGTCCGCGATCAGGTTCGCCGCGATCACCGCCGCCGAGAAGAGCAGGAAGGCGCCTTCGAGCACCGGGTAGTCGGGGAAGTTCAGCGCGTTATAGGAGAGCAGGCCGAGGCCTGGCCAGCTGAACACCGTCTCGGTAGTGATCGCGCCCGATATCACGAATCCCAGGTTCAGCATGATCAGCGTGATCGACGGCAGCAGCGCGTTCGGCACGGCGTGGCGGCGCCTGACCATCGCGTCGCGCAGGCCCTTGGCGCGCGCCGTGAGCAGGTAGTCCGAGCCAAGCTCGTCGATCAGCGAGGACCGCATCACCAGCGAGTACTCGGCCAGGTAGACGAGGGTCAGCACGATGCACGGCAGGGTCAGGTGCCAGAGCAGGTCGTTGATCCCGGCGAGTCCGGTGCCGCCGCCGCCGAAGCTGTGCATGCCGCCCTCGGGGAAGATGAACCACTTCGAGGCGAAGACGATCAGCAGCACCATGCCGAGCCAGAAGTCGGGCATGGCGTAGAGCGTGTTGTTGATGGCCGTCGATGTCTTGTCGAACGTGCTTCCCCGGTTCCAGCCGCCGCGGATGCCGATCCACACCCCGATGACGGTGGAGAGCACCGTCGACGTGCCGACCAGCAGAATCGTGGGCCAGAGCGCGCTGCCGATCACCTGAGACACGCCGATGTGGTACTCGAACGAGATCCCGAGATTGCCGTGGAAGGTCTGGACCAGGTAATTCCAGAACTGGGCAGGCAGCGGCAGGCCGAGCCCGTACGTCTTGTTGATGGCGGCCATCTGGGTGGCGGTCAGAGTGGTGCCCCTGGCCAGGTTGCGGGCCGGATCGGCAGGCAGCACCCGGAACAGGAAGAAGTTGAATACCAGGACGAAGAACAGCGTCACGATGGCGCTGCCGATCTTGATGCCGAGATTCCTAGCCAGGCCGGCGCCGCCGCGGGCGGCGCCGGCCTCCTCGCCGCGTAGCTCCTGCGCCGCGGCGAGGGCACCTTCGAGCATGGCTCCCGCCATACGGCTACTCCCGCTCGTCCGCGGTCGCCGCCGACCGGCGCCTGACCAGGAACAGTCCGGCCAGACCCAGGATCACCACCGCGGCGGCGATGCCGCCGATCATCGCGCCGCTGACCGACGAGCCCGTGCTGGCCGCCTCAGCCTGAACGGGCGCGCCGATCTCGTGCTGGCAGCCGGCGTTGTGGTCAGTCAGCGACGGGCTGGTGCCGACCGGCCGCAGGCACCGGTAGCTCCACCAGGAGACCTCCTGGAACAGCATCAGGCCGTTCCGGGTGTCCGGCTGCGGGGCGTACCCGGTGAACAGGTCACTGCGGTAGGCCTGCGGGTCGTTGTCGTAGGTGAGCAGCGCGTACGGCTCGTCGGCGTAGAGGATCTGCTGCATCTGCCTGACGACGTTGTCCCTCGCGGCACCGTCCAGGGATTTCTGCGCCAGGTAGAGCTTGTCGTACTGCTTGTCGCAGAAGAAGCTGTCCGACCAGCCAGGGGTGTAGTTCGGCGGCGATCCGGCCGACCGCTGGGCGCAGGTGAACACCGACAGCTGGAAGTCAGGATTCGGCTCGACCCCCCAGCCCCAGATGAACATGTCGTACTGGCCGTTGCCGATGTCCTGGGTGAGCGTGCTGTCCGACATGGCGGTCACGGTGACCTTGATGCCGATGGCGCTCAGCCACTCGGAGATGAACGGCGCGTCCGCGTTGTAGGTCGGCGAATCTGAGCCCCAGTAGAGCCGGAGGCTGAGCTGCTTGCCGTTTTTCACCCGGACCCCGCCAGGTCCCATCTTCCAGCCGTCGGCGGTCAGGATCTGATCGGCCTTCGCCGGGTCATAGGCGTAGGTCGCCGAGGCGGGCGGCGCGTAATGGAACTGCGGGTAGATCGGCGGGACGACCGTGGAGCCCGGGCTGCCGTAGCCGCCGAGCACCTTGCTCACCAGCTCCGGCCGGTTCAGCGCGTAGCTGATCGCGTGCCTGACGTTGATGTCCGTCAGCGCCGGGTTCCCGTTGCCGATCGGCTTGTTGTTCACCGTCTCCGCGCCGTTGTTGAACGCCAGCTCGTCCCAGTTGCCCGACGGGGCGTTGTTCAGGGTCACGCCCGGTACGCCCTTGAGAGAGTTGAACAGCGCGGGGGTCAGTCCCTCGGCGAAGTCGATGCTGCCGTTCTTCAGCGCGATCGCCTCGGCGCTCGGGTTGGTGAAGTTCTGGAAGACCAGCTTCGAGATGCCCGGTTTGCCGCCCCAGTAGCTCGGGTTGGCCCTCAGGTCGACCGACTGGTTGATGTTGAACCTGGTCACGATGAACGGCCCAGACCCGACCGGGTTGCTGTTGGCGAAGGAGGACACCTGCTTCTCCGAGACGTGCTCCCAGATGTGCTTCGGCAGGATCGGCACGATCAGCTTGTCCATGTTCGGCGTCGGCTTGCTGACCGTCATCTGAACCGTGTACGGGCCGGTCTGCGTGACTTTCGTGATGTTCTCCACGTAGGCGGAGTTGTCGCTGAATTCCACTGAGTTCGGCTGGATGTCTCGCTGGAAGGTGTACGCGACGTCGGCGGCGGTCAGTGGCACCCCATCGGACCACTTCACGCCGTGGCGGATGTGGTAGGTCCAGACCAGCTGGTTCTTCGAGACCGACCACGAGGTGGCCAGCCGGGGCTGCGGTGAGTAGTTCAGCTGGCCGTAGTCCATCAGGTTGTCGTAGACCAGCCCGTAGACCTCGAAGTCCAGCGACGTCTGGCCGACATACGGGTTCATCCCGTCCACCGCGCCGGTGTCGCCGACGACGAACGTGGCGGCGCCGTGCGCGGTCGGCGACGGGCTCGCGGTCGACAGCCTGGAGGTGGCGGTCGCCGACGTGGTCGCTGCGAGCGCGGGGCCGGTGGCCGCCAGGCCAGCGCAGAGCGCCAGACCTGCTGCGGTTAGTCGCCAGTTCGGCCGCCAGTTCGATCGGTGCATGGGGGTTCTCCCTCCATCAGGCGGTCCATCCGGGGCGTCCCGCGCTTGCCTGTGTATGAAGTATGGGCGCAATCTGGAGTTATGTGGGTGCAGTGAGTTCTTTGAGGTCAGAGTCACGAAAGTTGCTAGGTTGATAATTTATCCACTTTGTGATGCCAAGCTAGAGGTCTGCCCATGTCAGGAACCGCCGATGAGCTGCCCGTGCCGCCGGTCGCTCCGCGAATCCCGTCCATCCGGGAGCTGCACGGCACGACCGACACCGACGATTACGCCTGGATGCGCGACCCGGCGCAGCCCGATTTCCGCGATTACCTCGCCGCGGAGCGCGCCTACTACGGCTCGCACAGCGCCCCCCTCGCGGACCTGATCGGCCAGCTCGCCGCGGAGTCGGCCGGGCGCACGCCCGGCCGGGCGGAGGACTCGGTCGGATGGCCTCTATCAGGCTTTATCTACCGCACCAGGACACCAGAGGGAAGAGAGAATCTTCAGTTCCTTAGGTCACGATCCGGCGAATCTCACGAGCAACTGCTGCTTGACGAGAACATTGTCGGTTCCGCCACCGGATACGTCGACGTGGGAGCGCGCGAGCCGAGTCCGGATCAGAACCTGCTCGCCTGGTCGGCCGACATCTCAGGCGCGGAGATCTACCAGCTGCGGATCAGGGATCTGAGAACCGGCCGTGACCTGCCTGATCTGATCGAGCGCAGCTACCCGGGCCTGGCCTGGAGCGCAGACGGCGACTACCTCTTCTACCTGGTCCCCGACGAGCTGAACCGCCCGTTCCAGGTGTGGCGGCACCGGGTCGGCGCCGCCACGGCCGGCCAGGAGGCCAGGCCGGGCGAGGGCGCCGAACCTGGCGAGGACACCAGGCCCGGCGGTGGTCCGGCGCCTGGCCAGGACGTCAGGCCAGCCGTGGCTGCCATGGCCGGCCAGGCGGGCAGCATGCGGGGCCGTTCGGATGCCGATGTGCTCGTCTACACCGAGACTGACGCCAGGTACGAGGTCACCCTGCGCGGTTCCCGCAGCGGCGAGTTCGCCGTGATCACGTCGGCGTCCCGTGACACCACGGAGGTCTGCCTGATCCCGCTGGCCGACCCGCTCGCCGACCCGGTCCGCATCACCCCGCGCCGACGCGGCGTGGAGTACCGGATCGACCATGGACGGCCCGTTAACGCTGAAACTGGACCGGCGGCCGGGCGGCCTGGCCGCGACGGCCCGGACCGGGCTGGCGCCAGCGCGTCCGGCATCGGCCCGGCTGGCGACGCTGCCAGTGCCCGCGCGGGCTGGCTCTACGTGGTCACCGACGACGGTGAGCCCGAGTTCACCCTGATGCGGGCGCCCGCAGAGTCGCCGGGCCGGGCGAACTGGGCGCCGGTCGACTGCCCGGCGATCGCCCCGGCCCGATCCGACACCAGGCTGCACTCCGCTGACGTGATCGGCGACCGCCTCCTGCTGACGCTGCGGCGTGGCGGCGCTCCGCTGCTGGCGATCACCGACCTCGACGGCGGCAGCGTCATCGAGATCCCGCCGGGCGTCGCGGCGGGCACGATCCGGGTCGACCATGCCGAGGACTATCAGGCGGGGTCGGTGATCATCGTGCAGGAGTCGCTGATCGAGCCTCCGGCCTGGTACCGGCTCGACCTGGCCACCGGCGGGCGCGGCTTGCTGAAGCGGCGCGACGTACCCGGATACCAGCCAGGCGAGTACCGGACCGAGCGCGTCCTCGCGGCGGCGGCCGATGGCACGCCGATCCCGGTCACGCTCGCGTACCACCGCCAGACCGCGCTGGACGGCAGCGCTCCGTGCCTGCTCTACGGCTACGGCGCCTACGAGGCGTGCTCGGATCCCGAGTTCAGCGTCGGCCTGCCGTCCCTGCTCGACCGCGGCGTGGTCTACGCTATCGCGCACGTCCGCGGCGGCGGGGAGGGGGGCCGCTCGTGGTGGCAGCAGGGCAGGCTTCGGACAAAGCCCGCCACGTTCACCGACTTCATCGACGTCGCCGACTGGCTGGCGGGCCGCGACGGGCCGGCGCTCGTCGACGGCGGCCGGATCGTCTCGCGCGGGCTGTCGGCAGGCGGCCTGCTCCAGGGCGCGGTCTACTCGATGCGTCCCGATCGCTGGTGCGCCGTGGTCGCCGAGGTGCCGTTCGTGGACGTCGTGACCACGATGCTCGACCCGTCGATCCCGCTGACGATCAACGAGTGGGACGAGTGGGGCGATCCGCGTGACCCCGGTGACTTTGCCTGCCTGCGGTCCTATTCGCCGTACGACAACCCGCCGCCCGCCGGGAGCCGGCCGCGGCTGCTGGTGACCGGCGCGGTGCACGACCCGAGGGTGGCGGTGCATGAGCCGGCCAAGTGGGTCGCCAGGCTCCGCGCGACCGTCGGCCCGGATGGCCTGAGCAGGGATGGCGGCCCGGTCCTGACTGCCGCGGACGACCGCGGTTCCCGGCCAGCCAGGCGGGCGGCTGGCCGGCCGGCCGTGCTTTTCCGGGTCGAGCTCGGCGCCGGTGCTCACACCGGCCCGTCCGGGCGGTTCGCGCGGCTGCGGTACGAGGCGGAGGTGCACGCCTTCGTGCTGGACGCTATGGGTCTGAGCGACTAGCACGAGCCTCAGCCTGTGGTGACCTCGGATCCGGCGTGCTGGGCCGGGCCAACGGCCGCGAAGGTGCTCTTGACCCTGGCCACGCTAGCGGCTGTGACGCGGGTCTTGACACCGGCCAGGCGCCTGGCCAGCCTGTGCACTATGCGGAGATCGCCGCTTTCGTTGCGAGTTGGTGCCCTGATCAGTCTCGTGGTCCTCGGCAGCGTGGCCGGGCCGAGCCTGAGCGCGTCCGCCGGCGGGCCGGCGGGCGGGTGGCACGAGGCGGCACGCAGCCGTCGGCCGCTCCAGGCCGGGATGGCGCCGCGCATCGTCGCCCGGCGGGACGCGGCCGCGGCGCTCGGCACCGTTCCCGGCGCGGTCGATCGCCGCCACCCGATCAGGGTCGGGTCGGTGCTGATCCCGCCGTGCCGCGCCTCCCGGCTGGCCTGGTGCACGACGATCAGGGTTCCCTACGACTACTTCCAGCCGGCGGCCGGCACGATCAGGCTCGGCTTCCAGTGGTATCCGGCCACGAGCGGCAAGTCGTCCAGGACCATCGTCGCGATCCAGGGCGGCCCCGGCTACCCGACCACGGATTACGCCGACTCGTACCGTGCCATGTTCGGGCCGCTGCTGACCACGCGGAACCTGCTCCTGGTTAACCTGCGGGGTACCGGCAACTCCTCGCCGTTCACCTGCAAGGCGCTTCAGGACTGGACGCTGCGCGACAGCATCGCCTCGTACACGGCCGACACCGGCGCCTGCGGCCGGCAGCTGAATCACACCCGCAAGCTGATCGGCAGTCATCGGTACGTCCAGGCCAGCGACCTGTACACGACCGCGAACGCGGCACGTGACCTGGCCTTCCTGCTCCGCAGGCTGCGGACCGGCCGGGTGGATCTCTACGGCGACTCCTACGGAACCTTCTTCAGCCAGGCCTTCACCGCCCGCTACCACGAGATGCTCCGGTCGGTGACCCTTGACTCGGCGTATCCGGTCGCGGAGGCAAACCCGTTCTACCCGCTGATGATCCCGGCGGCCAGGGAGGCGTTCGACCTGTCCTGCGCGCGCAGCCTGGCCTGCGGGCGCGCCGCGCCGGGCGGGTCCTGGGCCCGGATCGGCCTCGCGGCGCGCTACCTGCGCGTGCATCCGGTGACCGGCCGGACCAGGGATCCGTACGGCGCCGTCAGGACCACGCACGTCGGCGTCTTCGAGCTGATCGAGCTGGTCAACCTCGCCGGGGCGGACAGCGGCGTCTACCGCGAGCTCGACCCGGCGATCCGGGCGCTGCTCGGCCGCCATGATCCGGCGCCGCTGCTCCGGCTGACAGCTCAGGAGATCGACCCGACGGCCACCTCCGGCCCGGTGCGTTCGTTCAACGACGGACTGTACGAGGCGACCAGCTGCCTTGACTATCCCCAGCCGTTCTCGTACCGCTCCTCCGCGCCGCAGCGGCGGGCGGAGTACGCAAAGGCGGTAGCCAGGCTGGCCCCGTCCGCGTTCGCCCCGTTCACGGTGCGGGAATGGGTCACCGAGCCGCAAGAGGAGTTCGACGCCTGCCTGGACTGGCCGGCGCCCGCGCGACCGGATCCGCCGATCACGACGCCCGCGCCGTACGCTCCGAGGTCGCTGCCGGTCCTGATGCTGTCCGGCGACCTGGATTCGCTGACCACGCCGGCCGAGGGCCGCTGGACGGCACGGGAGATGGGACCGTCGGCCCGCTGGATCCTGTTCCGCAACGACACCCACATCAACGCGATGGATGACACGTTCGGCTGCGCGCAGGGCCTGGTGCGGCAGTTCATCGCCGACCCGGCCAGGCTGCGCGCGCTGAACGCCTCGTGCGCGCGGCACACGCCTGAGGTCCGGGTGGTCGGGAACTTCGCCCGGCGGCTGTCCGGGGTCGCGCCCGCCAGCCCGCGATCCGGCAACCAGGCCGGGCCGGAGGGCCTGCGGCTTGCCGCGGTCGCGGTGACCGTGGTCGGCGACGCCGACTGGCACTGGTATTACGGCGACGGCGTGCACGGCTGGGGGCTCCGCGGCGGGACGTACCGCTTCGCCGGCCCGGCCAGCCGGACCCGGATCACTTTCATCCGTTACCGGTGGACCTCGGACACCGCGGTCAGCGGGTACGCGCTGTGGGATCAGGTCACCGGGAGGATGCGGGCCTGGCTGACCGTGACCGCGCCGGACGGGCGCACGGCCACGGTACGGTTCAGCTACCGCGACTACGTCTTCCATGCCTTCGCGGCTATCTCCGGCCGGTTCGCAGGCCGGGTGATCGCCGCCATCCTGCCGGCTCCCTGACTCCTCGGACTCCTCGCCAGCACTGGATTGCGGCCTGCCAGCGCAGCGCTCCCGACCGCTCAGACCGGCTGAAACCGCCGGGCCGAACCGGCACCGGAGGCGAATGGTGACGTGCCGACTGGCTATGGTTGCGGCATGAGCGAAGACCAGCCCGCGGCATTTCCGGTCACCACCGCGTTCGAGCTTCCCGGCATGGTCGTCGAGACGGATCTCGGCGTCGCGTTCGGCCTGGTCGTGCGCAGCATGGGCGTCGCGAAGTCGTTTACGGCGGGTTTCTCGGCCATGCGCCAGGGCGAGGTGAAGCAGTACACCCAGCTGCTCGAGGACAGCCGCAGGCACGCCATCGACCGGATGGTGGAGAACGCCAGGCTGCTCGGCGCCAACGCCGTCGTCGCGATGCGCTTCGACTCATCCGAGATGGGCCAGCAGCTCACTGAGATCGTGGCGTACGGCACCGCCGTGGTCGCCCGCCCGGCGGGAACCTGACCAGCATGCGGATCTGATGTCCGGCGAGCCAGCCGACGGCCCGCCCGGCCAGCCGCGCGATGGTGTGCCCGGCGCCGCTCCGCCGCCTGCGGCTGAGCCGCCGGCCAGCCAGCAGCCGTCCGGCCGGCCAGAGCCGTCCTGGCCCCGTGCGCCGGCCAGCGATGCCGACCGGGACCGGCTGCTCGGGTTGCTGCGCGAGCATTACGCCCGCGGCGACATCGACGACGCCGAGCTCGATCGCAGGACCGAGATCGTGCTGACCGCCCGGTTCACCGATCAGGCCGCTACCGCGATCTCCGGCCTGCCGCTGCTCGCCGGCCAGGCGCAGGCCCGGCCGCAGCGTCACCGCCACGCTCAGTCCGCGAAGCCAGGCCCTGGCTGGGTGCCGACCGCCGAGCGATTCCGGGATCCGACCAGCCGGGCGATCATGCGTGTCTGGATCGATCCGGCCGACGAGAGCCGCCATTATGTTCCGGAACCAGACGCCTGAGCGCCCGCGCCGGGGTGCCTGATCATCCTGCTGCTGCCGGTCGCGCGACGTGGGGCAGAATGAGCCCATGCCAGCCGCCGACGACGATCTGTCCGCGCTTGCGCACCGCTGCACCCGCTTCCTGCACGGGCACGGGCCGGTCCGTGCGGCCGACTTGCTGGCGACCATCCCAGCCGACACCGCCGTGGACCGCTACGGTGACGGCGGAGTGGTCGACAAACTGGAGACCGAGATCGCCAGCCTGCTCGGCAAGCCGGCCGCGCTGTTCCTGCCCAGCGGCACGATGGCGCAGCAGGCTGTGCTGCGGGTACATGCCGAGCGGCGCCAGCGGCACACGATCGTCTTCCACCCGATGTGCCACCTGGACCAGCACGAGGGCCACGCCTACCAGCGGCTGCACCGCCTGACCGGCCGCCCGGCCGGTGACCCGAGCCGGCTGGTCACGCTGGCGGACCTGGAGGCGATATCCGAGCCGGTCGCCGCGCTGCTGCTTGAGCTGCCGCAGCGCGACATCGGCGGGCAGCAGCCGTCGCTGGAGGACCTCGCCGATCAGGCCGGCTGGGCCCGCCGCGGCGGTGCCGCGGTTCATCTGGACGGCGCCAGGCTCTGGGAGTCGTCGGCCGGGTACGGGCGTCAGCCCGCCGAGATCGCCGCGCTGTTCGACACGGCGTACGTCTCGTTCTACAAGGGAATCGGCGCGCTGCCCGGCTGCTGCGTGGCCGGGCCGCAGGAGATCATCGCCGAGGTCCGCGACTGGCGGCACCGGATGGGCGGCACCCTGTTCGGCCTGTGGCCGAACGCCGCATCCGCCCTGACCTGCCTGACCAGGAGGCTGCCGAAGATGCCCGAGTTCCTCGCGCACGCGCGGGCGATCGCGGCCGCGCTCGGCGAGATCCCCGGCGTCCGGGTGGTCCCCGACCCGCCGCAGACCCCGATGATGCACCTGCTGCTGAGCACCACCAGGGAGCGGTTCGCTGCCGCGTCCCGCGCGCTGGCCGCCGACAGGGGCATCTGGACCTGGCCGCAGGCGCAGCCCACGCTTGACCCAGAGACTCAGCGGGTCGAGCTGGCCGTAGGCGAGGCCACCTGTGCGCTGAACCCGGCTGAAGTGGCCGGCGTCCTAGCCGCCCTGGCCGCGCAGTAGCCCGTTCCCCGCTGGCGCCGCCTCCCGCGCATCCCCTGCGGGGTCCTCTCGCATGCCGGTCCGCACCCTCAGATGTGCCGGCTGGAGGTCCTCTCAAATGTCGGTTGGGCGCGAAGGAACCGAGTCAGGCACCAACGGCAGGCTCGGCTGCGTCCGCGCTCTCTTGGGCATAGGTAACGTGATGCCTGCGTGAGTCATTCAGCCGTCTGTGTCTTTCGGGTGGCGGGGGGACGCGTAGATTACCCAGACTGTCCGATCGATGTCGCTGATGACATAGCGCACGCGCCCGCCGCTGGTGACCTCGAACTCCCACTGCTCGAGTTCAACGCCGTTGTGTTTGTGGGTGGCAAGATCCCCCCGGAGGCGGTGCTGCCGATCATGACCGGCGCCAGATCGCGGATCGGTCCGTAAGACCTGCAGGCAACGACGAGTGCTCGCTAGCGCGAACCGGCACAGTTCCTCCCACCCTCTGGCAGCTTCACTCGTGCCGTATCGTACGTCCCACTGGCCGTCGGATGCCGGAACGCTGACTCTGTCTCCCCGCTTAGGGCTCATGGCCAGACCTGAACGGGGCCGAAGTCGCCGACCGTGGCAGTGGACGCATCACGGTACTGGCTAGGATCGGCCTTTATCCGGGCTGTGGCGCGCCAGCTTGCGATGACTTCCTGGGTTACCGAGTCGGTCTCCAGTTCGGCTGCATCTGACAGCGCGCTTACCAGTTCGATCGTGAATGCCCGGACTTCGTCCACTGTCAGGTGTCGGACCCAGGGGAACACCTCTGGCATGGCCAAGAGCAAGCTTCGGGCACCCGGGTCGTGCTTCATCAGGGCCAGAAACAGCCGTGATGCAGTGGTGAGCGTCTGGTCCCGCTGGTCCTCGCGTTCGGCCGCGGTGAGGTAGAAGTCAGTGGCGTCACGATGGGTGATGCGCACCCGCCCAAGACGCGACGCTCGCTCGGCCACCGCACGTGGATTGCGGGAAAGGTCCGAGAAAGTTACCGCGTCCGGCAGGCTGAGCGTCATGCATACCAAGGTATTCAGAATACGTTCTGATGTCTATGGGCTGAGTCATCGGGTGCTCAACGGCGCGAGGCGTCGCACCTCGCACGCGTCCTAGCCGCCCTGGCCGCGCAGTAGCCCGTTCCCCGCTGGCGCCGCCTCCCGCGCATCCCCTGCGGGGTCCTCTCGCATGCCGGTCCGCACCCTCAGATGTGCCGGCTGGAGGCCCTCTCAAATGTCGGCCGCAGACCTGCTCTCATGGTTGGCCTGTCCGCATCGACGGATCGGGGAAGTTCTCTGACGATTCAGTTGCTGCCGCGCCAGATCGCCGGCCGGGCGCTGGAGTACCTTCGCAGCTTCCGCGTGGTGATCATCAACGGTCCTCGGCAGTCGGGCAAGACCACGCTGCTGCATCAGCTCAATCAAACGCTGCGCGGTACGTACCTCAGCCTTGATGTCGGTCCCCTGCGCGCAGCCGCCCAGGCCGACCCCGCGGTCTTCATTGCCAATGATCCTCGCCTCATGATGATTGATGAGATACAGCGTGGCGGCGATGATCTTGTACTAGCCATAAAGTCCGTTGTGGACGAGGATCCAGCGAGGGGGCAGTTCGTACTGGCCGGGTCGACCCGCTTCCTGTCGACTCCTTCGCTCAGCGAGTCGCTGGCTGGCCGTGCGGGGATCCTTGAGGTCTGGCCGTTCGCCCAGCAGGAACTCGCTGGAGCCGAGGAGTCCTTCATCGAGCGGGCATTCGCTGACCCCGGGGCGTTGCGCGATGCTCCGCCGAGCGTTCTCGACCGGCGCGATTACTTCGGACTGATCTGCCGCGGCGGCTACCCGGAACCGAATGCGATGAGCTCGGCGCTGGCTCGGGACGAGTGGTACCACACTTACGTTCAGGCGATCATCGACACTGACATCCGCGAAATGGCCCGCATCGAGGCGCCCGGCAATATGCGTCGGCTGCTCAATCTGGCCGCCGCGGCAACCGCGCAGGAACTCAACACCGTCAAGGTCGCGAGCGACCTGCAACTGCACAGAGCCACGGTCAACAACTACCTGAGTCTCCTGGAGACCGTATTCCTGATTCGCCACCTGCCGGCCTGGTCACCACCCAACCTGATGGCCCGCGCCGTCCGTCGCCCGAAGCTTCATCTGAGCGACACCGGGCTTGCGGCACACCTGCTGGGTGTCGACGCTGACGGTCTCGCTGCGCGCATCGCGCCATCGCGCGGTCCGCTGGTGGAGTCCTTCATCGTCAACGAGATAGCCAAACAGGCCAGATGGGCATCGTTCCCGGTCCGGCTTCATCACTGGCGGGTCAGCCAGGGTCCCGAGGTGGACCTGGTTGTCGAGCGCGGGAACGGCAGAGTGATCGGCCTTGAGGCCAAGGCGACGGACGCGATCAGTCAGGACGATTTCAGGGGACTAGCCGCGCTGCGCGAACGCCTCGGAGACAACTTCATCCACGGCTTCGTTCTCTACACCGGTGACCGATCCCTCTCCTTCGGGGACAGGCTCACCGCCCTGCCGATCAGTGCTATCTGGGACCGCTGAAGCCAGCAGCCATCGGTGGGGCAGCCGTCCTGATAGCGGAAGCGCGGACCTGGTCAGCGGCGGGAGTGGATGACGATGTCGGCGATGACGTCGCCGACGCTGCGGACCGCGCCGTGCTTGCGCCTGATCAGGTCGGCGACCAGGCCGGTCCAGCCGGTCTGGTGGGCGGCGCCGAGGCCGGCCCCGTTGTCGCCGTGGAAGTACTCGTTGAAGACCAGGTTGTCCCGCCAGGCGGGGTCGGCCTGGAGGAACTCGGTGCCGCCGAAGCAGGGCCTTCGCCCCTCGGCGTTCCTGGTGAAGATCGAGACGAGCCGACCGGCCAGGTCGGCGGCGATCAGGTCAAGGGTCAGCTTCTGGCCGGAGCCGGTCGGGTACTCGATGACCAGGTCGTCGCCGAAGAACCGGTGATACCGCTCAAGCGCGCTGACCACCAGGTAGTTCATCGGGAACCAGATCGGGCCGCGCCAGTTGGAGTTGCCGCCGAACAGCGGCGTAGTCGACTCGGCGGGCTCGTAGTCTATCGACGCCCGGTAGCCCTCCACGTCGATCGTGTACGGGTGCTCGCGATGCCAGGCCGACAGCGCCCGCAGCCCGTGCGGGGACAGGAACTCCGCCTCGTCGAACAGCCTGGCCAGCAGGCGGGCCAGCCGGTCGGGCCCGGCCAGGCTGAGCAGCAGGCGCTGATGACCGGGCTCGCCTCTGAGCATCCCGACGCCGTGCAGCGCCAGCCCGTCGGCCGGTCCGCCGGGGCCAGCCGGACCGGGGCCAGCCGGACCGGGGCCAGCCGGACCGGGGTCAGCCGCATTGTCCTGGACCAGGTGCTCGCGCGCCAGGTTGTGGCCGGCCAGGTAATCGGCGAACTGCTTGCCGACCACCATCGAGCGCTCCAGCGTGCCCGAGTCGACCACGCCGAGCGCGAGCGCCGGGATCATGCCGACCACCGAGCGGACCTTCACCGACACCGACTCCCCGTCCGGGGTCAGCAGCCGGTCGTAGTAGATCCCGTCGTTGTCGTCCCACAAGCCGAGACCGTCGAGCGCCTCCTTGATGGCGGCGAAGTGCTCAAGGAACTTCAGCATCAGGTCGGTGCCGGGCCGCTGGCCCGACCGGTCGAGCACGAGCGCGATCGACGCCATCGCCATCGCGTAGAAGCCCATCCAGCCGGTCGCGTCCGACTGCTCGAGTATCCCGCCCACCGGCAGGTGCGAGCGGTCGATCGGGCCGATGTTGTCCAGGCCGAGGAAGCCACCCTCGAACAGGTTGTTCCCCTCGGCGTCCTCCCGGTTGACCCACCAGGTGAAGTTGACGAGCAGTTTGTCGAAGACCCGGCTGAGGAACTCGATGTCGTGGCCGCCGTCCACAGCGAACACTTCGAGCGCGGCCCACGCCTGTACCGGCGGGTTCACGTCACCGAAGTCCCACTCATAGGCGGGCAGCGCCCCGTTCGGGTGCTGAAACCACTCCCGGCACAGCAGGAGCAACTGGTACTTGGCGAACCCGGGGTCGACGTGGGCCAGCGCCACGCAGTGGAAGGCCAGGTCCCACGCCGCGTACCACGGGT
>DATNIU010000243.1:0-4173 GCA_035604275.1 Streptosporangiaceae bacterium
CGCGCCGCCGCCGCACCATGGCCAGGCTTACCGCAGCCCTCGCCGCTGCCCCGCCTCAGCCTTCCGTCGGCTCAGGCCCCGTCCAGACTCCTCGCAGCCTCATCACCGCCGCCCGGGACCTGCTCGCCCGGACAGCGGAGCTGCCCGCCAGGAAACGCGATCTGCGCGCCGTGATCAGCGCGTACCGCGCCGCCGTCTTCGAGTTCACCGCCGAAGCCGACAGGCAGTGACATGAGCACCGGCTCAACCTGCCCGGGCGTCGGCCTCGACGCCGTCATGCGCGCACACTGGGCAGATCCCCGAAGGCCACGACCCCTTCGCGGGCGATGGCTCATTGCATACGTTGGGGTCGCCGGCGCCGACCAGCGATCATCAGGAGTACGCCGTGACCGACGACGGGGAGATGGTCAGCGTCAACGGCGTTGAGCTCTTCGTGCGGCGACTCGGCGATCCGGCGCTGCCGATGCTGGTGGTCATCCATGGCGGTCCAACGTGGGATCACGGGTACCTGCTGCCGGCCGTGGCTGAGCTGGCCGATGCGGCTCATGTCGTCATGTTCGACTTGCGCGGCTGCGGCCGCAGCAGCCGTACGCCTCCGGTGGGCAGCCTGCCGGTCGATGCTCTTCAGCCTGACTATCTCGCTGATGACGTCGCGGGCCTGGTGCGTTACTTCGACGGCCGGCGCGCCGATGTGCTCGGCTTCTCCTATGGCGGGGGGGTCGCGATGCGCGTGGCCGAACAGCACCCGGACGTCCTGCGCAGCGTGATCCTGGCATCCACGACCGCGTATCGGGATTTCCAGGACGAGCTCGACGCCTCAGCCGACTATCGGGAACGCGGGGTGTTGTGCACCGACATCCGCTTCGATGATCCGGTGCTCACCGGACCGGATGCGCCTGACGGAGCGCTGAGCCGTGCGATGGCCTATGGCAGTGCGCCACGTGACATCTGGCAGCTCGACCGGCTGGAGGAGTGGCATCGGGTGCTGGAACGCACGTGCTTCTCCAGCGACTGGAATATGCCGCACGCCGCCGGCCTGCTGCGGCCTGCCGCTCCCGATGACCCAGCTCGGGTCCTGCGCGAATGGCGCGGGCCGGTGCTGCTCGTGCACGGCCAACGTGAGATGGGCTTTCCGGTCGGCGTCGCACGGCGACTGCATGCCGAGGTCCCTGCGAGCAGGCTGGCCGAGGTTCCTGACGCCGCACATATGGCGCATTTCGACAATCCGTCCGCGTGGCTCGGCGCCATCCGCGCATTCCTGCGGACCCGTGATCCCGAGGATCCGGACAGCACCGGTCCGATGGGCCAGGAGTAATTACACTTCGGCGGTGCGAATCATCAAATACACCCATGCGTGCGTGCGGCTGGAACGTGACGGCGCGGTTCTGGTCATCGATCCGGGCACCTGGAGCGAGCCGTACGCGCTCTGCGGGGCCGATGCCGTTCTCGTCACCCACGAGCACACCGACCACATCGACGTGCTGCGGCTGGCCGGGCTCGGCGCTCCTGTCTACGCGCCAGCCGGCGCCAGCATCGGCCGTCTCGACGTCATCCGGGTGGCGCCGGGGGATGAGTTCACGGCGGCGGGCTTCCGGGTCGCGGCCACGGGCGGGCGGCACGCCCCCGTCCTAGGCGAACGACCGGACTGCGTGAACCTCGGGTATCTCGTCGAGAACAGCCTGTACCACCCGGGCGACTCGCTGCACGTCCCGGACCGCCCGGTAGAGACCCTTCTGGTTCCGATGCAGGCCGCATGGCTGAAGACAGCCGAGGCGATCGGATTCGTGCGCGCCGTCGCGCCGGAGCGCGCCTTCGGCATCCACGACGGCCAGGTCAACGAACGGGGGCTGAGCAGTATCAATGGCTGGCTGGCAGACGAGGCCCGGCACGGCTATCGATGGCTGGCACCTGGCGAGGCTGCCTGACCTGGCCGCTCCACCGGCGCCGCTCTGCGACGAGGCGAGCCGCATGGCTGTGTCGTGGGCGCCAGGCTGTGTCGTGGGCGCCAGGCTGTGTCGTGGGCGCAGGGCTGTGTCGTGGGCGCAGGGCTGTGTCGTGGGCGGGCTGTGCGGTGGGTGCGTGCCTGCGTGCGCTTGGCCGGGTCCGCTGCCAGGTCAGCGGGTCGAATCGAGGCTGCCGATGAAGGCCCGCTGGGCAGCGGTCTCAGGTACAGCCATGCCGCGGGCGGCGGAGATCCGGTCCATGGCGTCGGCTGACCCGACTCCTTCGAGTATCAGGATGGCGGCGGCGAGGACCGACGACCGGCCGATGCCTCCCCGGCAGTGCACAGCGACGCCGGCGCCGTCGCGCAGGCGTGACGCCAGATCGGCGGCCAGTGCGAGGGCAGCGGACCGGTCAGGGACGTCGAAGTCCGGGGTGGGCAGCCGGCGGAAGGCGATCCCGGCCGCCGTCGCGCAGCTGCTTTCTTCCGTCAGGCCGAGCTCGGCCATCTCGGCGTCACTGAGCATGCTGACCAGAATGCCGACCCCGGCGGCGGCCAGGTCCCGCATCTGCCCGGCCAGTTGGTCGCCCCCGAGCGGCCTGGCCATCGTGCTCAGGTGACCAGGCCCGTCGCGCCGGATGGTGAACAGGGTCGGGCACATCTGGTCTCCCACGTCAGGTGCCCAGGCACTCGACCGGCGGGCAGTCCGAGGCGGCCAGGTCGAGCCACTCGCGGAGTGCCAGCGCTGCCTCGACGTCGTTGCGGTTGTAGGTGAGGAGCCAGTCGCGCGCGGAGCGGGCCGTGAGCGGCTCGCCCGGATCGGCTGCCTCGTCGTAGCGGACCATCGACTCGCCACCGCCTGGATCCGGCACGTCCCAGGAGAAGCCGGCTAGCCGGGCCACGTTCTTGAGCCCGGCCGACGAGCCGGTGAGCAGCTGGCTGTCGAACACCCGGAACAGGTCAACCCACTGATCGGACCTGGTGAAGGCGGTGACCGCGTCCGCCGCGCCGATAGCAGGAGCTATCCGCCGCAGCGCGGTGGTCTCTGCGGAGGCGTTGTAGCAGTAGGCGCGGAACGCCAGGCCGGCGGCTGCCACGTCCCGCCGCAGTTCCGACAGCCAGGCCCAGAACTCGGCGAACAGCCCGGCCTCGACGTCGCCGGTCATCGCGTCCCAGGTGCAGAACGGTCGGTAGCCGGCGGGTACGATGCCGCGGCCCGACCGGTCGGTGACCAGGGCGCCCCACAGGTAGACGCCGGCCTCGGCGGTTTCCAGGTCGATGTCGACCTCGATCGCGCCGCGGGGTACCTGGACCCGGGCGATTCCGCGGCGGCGGTAGGCAGCCGCCGGGGCAAGAGCGGCACGGGCCTGATCGATCTGCTCGGGCAGGTCGCGCATTGGCTCGTCGGAATAGGCGGCCGTGCGGCAGCAGAGCGTCCTGGCGTCGCCGAGCGTGCGGATGCCCGCCCCGGTCAGCAGCGCGAGCTGCGATCGCTTGCGCTCGCCGGTCAGGGCCGAGACTGGCGTGTCGTCCGGCAGGGCGCCAAGCGCAGCCGTGATCGGTCTCAGGTCGACCTGCCCGGCGACCAGGGTGGCGGTGCGGTGGTCGAGCGCGGCCAGCGCGGCCCGGTCGGTCACCGCGTGGTCGCGGTGGACCCGCCAGGCCCGCCAGCCCATCCGGGGCAGCAGGCTCACGTCACCAGGGCCGGCCTCCAGCCGCGGGCCGCACCACGACCACCAGGGGCACTGCACGCACTCGCCGATCCGCACCGGCACGACAAGCAGAGCGATCCCGGGATCGGCCAGGTGGCCGGCGGCGACGGCCAGGATGTCCAGCCGGAAGCCGAATTCGAAGTCGTACACCTCCATGGTGGAGCGCCGCTTCGGCCGACCGCCTGCCGAGGGTGTCAGCCAGATCGGCGAATCGAGGTCGTACCAGGTGACGACGCCGTCGATGCCGATGATGCCGGCATGCCGCCCTCCGGCAGGCGCCATCGAGGCGGCCTCAAGCATGCGCTGGTAGTGGGCGAGCTGGAGCAGGTCGTCCCTGCGCTTGCGGGCCGAGGAGCCCGGATCGGCCTCCGCTGCCTCCCAGGCCGGCCGGTCAAGCGGCGAGCACCGGGTCGGCAGGCCGCCTGGCCCCGGATCGAGGCAGCGGTGATGCTTGATGTCCACGGGCCGGTAACCACCGTCGGCCGCCGCCACGAGCAGGTCGGGCTCGCCTACCCGCCG
>DATNIU010000244.1:0-6708 GCA_035604275.1 Streptosporangiaceae bacterium
TACCGGCAGGGTAATCCCGAATCGCTGGCTACCGTGGCTCGTCGTTCGCGGCCGGCAGCTTGAGCCCGGCGGGCGGCGGACCGTCCCAGTCGAACGCCGGCGGCTGCGACCAGTCGGTGACCCGGCTGAAGTCCACCGTGCCGCCGGTGAACCCGGCGCGCTCGAAGCCGGCCCCGGCGCCCGCGCCGGCCCGGAAGAAGCCGAGCTCGACATCGGCCGAGCTGGCGCCGAACTGGACCTTACCGCCGGTGAACCTGGCGCCGCTGAAGCTGACCGTGCCGCTGGCGAACCCGGCGTCGAGGAAGCTCGCCTCCGTGCCGGTGAACCTGGCGAAGTCGAAGCGGACCGCCCCGCCGACGAACCCGGCGCGCTCGAAGTCGACTTCGGAGCCGGAGAACACGGCGCCGCTGAAGCTGACCGTCCCGCCGGAAAACCCGGCGCCGCTGAAGCTGACCGCGCCGCCAGCGAACCGGGCACCCGGGAAGCCGACCTCGGCGCCCGAGAAGATGGCGCCGCTGAAGTCGGCGTCGCCGCCGGAGAACTCGCCGCCCATGAAGCCGACGTCGCCGCCGGAGAACACGGCGCCAGCGAAGCTGACCTTGCCGGCGGCGAATTCGGCCCGCTCGAAGCTGACCATGCCGCTGCGGAACATCGCCCCGCCGAAATCGGCCGTTCCGCCGGCGAACCTGGCCCGCTCGAAGCTGACGTCACCGCGGAACTCGGCGCGCTCGAAACTGATGTCCCCACAGAACACGGCGCGGTCGAAGCTGACCGTGCCATGGCGGAACACGGCGCCGGAGAAATCACCGCCGTCGAACACCACGCCGCTGAGGTCGAAGTCGAGGCCCTGCCATGACACGGCCGCATCCTTGCGCAGGTGCGCGGCGATGACCTGGATCGCGGTATGCCGGAGCTCGTGGACACGGCGGAACGCGAGCCGTTGCGCCACGGGGGCGTGGGCGGGCGGTTCGGGCTGATAGGGCGTCTGGAGATAGCCGCAGAGAACGTTCACGCAGCTCTGGCGGTTCTCCGCCCATTCGTCAGTCAGAATCGCCAGGTCCTGCACGTCGGCCAGCCTGACCTTGTCCTGGCCGGGGCCGAAGCGCGCGGCGATGGCGGTGAGCCGCTGGCCGAATTCCTCTGCCCGCTCTGGCGCCAGGTTGTCCGCCGGGGGCTGCGGGTCAGCAGACGGGGCGGCGCCGACGGCCTGCTGGCCGGCGACGCTGCTGGCGCCGACGGCTCGCTGGCGGCGCCTGGCGATGATGATGGCCACGATCAGTCCGGCTCCGGCAACCGAAGCGAACACCAGCGCGGGCCACAGCACTCCGACGAGGTCGTGCAGCGGGGCGGCCGATGACGGCGGCACTGCCGGGCTGTGCAGCAGGACGAGTGCCAGGACATTTAGCACGCCAAGGCCGATCACGGCGGCCGCCGAGCAGGCCGCGAGCATCAGGCCGACAGGCGCTAGCCCTAGCCGGCTTGGATCCTGCCCGTCTTGCCGTTCCGGCGAGAGCAGCAATTCCAGGCGATACCTTGCCACATAGTGACAGTACGACGTCTTCGCCGTCCCGGGGGCTTCACCTGGGCAAACTGTCCCGCGCATATTCCCCGGACAGGCACGGGCTCGCGCAGTGCCCTGGTGTCAGATATCCTTCAGCGACCAGGTCGGCCCAGGCTGGCCTGATGACCCATCTGACTACCACCCAAATGGAGCGATCCCGTGGCTTCCGTCTGCGATGTGTGCGGCAAGGGGCCGGGCTTCGGCAATAACGTGTCGCACTCGCACCGCCGCACCCCGCGTCGCTGGAACCCCAACATTCAGCGCGTGCGCGCCATGGTGGGCAAGACCCCGCGGCGACTGAACGTGTGCACCTCCTGCATCAAGGCGGGGAAGGTCACTCGCTGACCGCCTGACGGTTCCGCCAGGCGTGATCGACCGGCCCGATGCCCGAGCCGAGCGGGAATCCCGCCTCGATCGCGCCGGTGACGTAATCCTTCGCCGACGCCACCGAGTGCGGGACGTCGGCGCCCATCGCCAGATACGACGCGATGGCCGACGCCAGCGTGCAGCCGGTTCCGTGGGTGTGGCGACTGGCGATCCTGTTGCCGGGATAACGGATTACCCGCCCGGCGCCGTACAGCAGGTCGACCGGGCTGCCAGCCAGATGACCGCCCTTGACCAGGACCCAGCGTGGACCCAGTGAGCTGATCTCCTCGGCCGCCGCGAGCATGGCAGCCTCATCGGCGATCTCTCGGCCGGTGAGCAGTCCGGCCTCGAGCAGGTTCGGGGTCACCACCGTCGCCAGCGGCAGCAGGCGCGTCCTGACGGCATCGAGCGCACCGGGTGACAGCAGGCTGTCGCCGTGCTTGGAGACCGCTACCGGGTCCACGACGACCGGGGCCTGAACCGCCGCCAGCGAGTCGCAGACGGTATGAACGATCTCCGCGGATGCCAGCATGCCGGTCTTGATCGCGCGGGCCCCGATGTCGCCAAGGACCGAATCGAGCTGGGCCTTGACGGCTTCGGGCGGCAGCTCCCAGTACCCCTGAACGCCGACCGAGTTCTGTGCCGTGACAGCGCAGATCACGGTCATGCCGTGCACGCCGAGCGCGAGCATCGTCTTCAGGTCGGCCTGAATTCCCGCGCCGCCGCCGGAGTCGGAGCCGGCGATCGCGAGCACGCACGGCGGAGTAGCCCTCATGCCATTCAGACTAGGACGTTTCGTACCTGGCTTACGCGGCCGATGGCACCGGCCAGGGCTGCGCGAGTCCGACCCGGGTGGCCTCCGGCCGATCGCTCAGCTGCCTTCTTCCGCGCTCGGGTGCCAGTCGAAGTGGCTCACGCCGCCGCTGAAATCCCGGAACGAGCAGCGGGCGCCGTCGAAGACGCACCCGCGCGGCCGGCCGGGCGCTCCGATGCCCATGATGACGATCCTGGTGCGATCCGCACCCGATCGCGCGGACGGCCATGGCGGACCACTGACAATGCCGCCGTCGTCGCCGAGCGGCCGCCATTTCGCCCACATGACGAGCTTGATCTGGCTGCCGGGAATGGCGAACCGCAGGGTCCAGTCGCCAAGAGGCCGCCGGCTGGTGATGACGATCACGGCAATGAAATGGTCGCTGTACCTGGGCAGCAGCGCGTACTGGACCTGGACCTTGCCGCGGGCAGACCGGGGCAGCGGGTGCGACGAGTGGCCGGCCGCGACCCCGCTCACCGGGCCGGTGCGGATCCGCGGGAACTTGATGCCCACCTTGGCCGTCGGTAGCGGGCTGCCATTCTGGCCGCTGCCGGCCGCCCCGCAGTTCGTGGACTGGCAGCGAGCCGGCCTGCTCTGCGGGAAGGTAAGCACGGCGCGCGGGGTCGCCAGTGTCAGCGAGGCCGCCAGGACGATGCCGAGGCTCACCGCCGCCCATGGGGTCAGCATGGCGCCGCGGATCATGCGCCTGGTATCCGGCCGCGCGGTCGAGCGCCTGACCGCCGCGATCACCGGCAGGGCCAGACCGGTCAGGGCAGAACCGAACGGGACGCGGCGGCGGGGCCAGATTCCCCGTCGCTGCGCCCTGTGTCGAGGACGACCCTGCTGACGATGTCGCGGCATCATTGCGGTTATATCAAGCAACGGCCTTACCCGGCGAGTCACATTGAGAAATTGGTCAGCCACACGGAGTAGTTAGGGCTGGGAGCGGAAGTGTTCCCAGCCACCGGCACCGCTCCAGGCACGATCATCGACCAGAACGCCGCTCCCCTGCGCGACGATCCCTACCACGTTCCAGGGTTCTGGCAGAACGACCCCGGGAGGGAAGGTCGCTGCCAGCGCGTGATCCTCGCCGCCGGTCAGCACCCACTCCATCCAGTCCGCGGAGAGCATCCTCGCGGCCGCCTGGAGTGCCGCGACCGGAACGACCGGTTCCGCCCCGAGCTGGCCTGACCGCACCTCGATCCGCACCCCGCTCGCGGTGCAGATGTGACCCAGATCGGCTATCAGCCCGTCGCTGACATCGATCATCGAGGTGGCTCCGAGCTGGGCGGCCTGCGGCCCTGCGGCATAGGGAGGTTTCGGCCTGAGCTGGGCACGTACCAGTCCGGCCAGGTCGGGGTGAGCGGCGAGACCGGGACTGGCCGCCTGACCGCGACTGGCCGCCCGACCGGGACTGGCCGCCCGACCGGGACTCGCCGCCCGACCGGGACTCGCCGCCCGACCGGAACTCGCCGCCCGACCGGGACTCGCCGAGCCGACGGTTCCTGGCGCCAGGCCAGCCGCCAGCAGCGCGAGCCCGGCCGCGGCGCTGCCGGGCGATCCCGCCAGCGCGACCACGTCACCCGGGCGGGCGCCGCTTCGCGTGACCGGCGCGGCGCCCGCCAGGTCGCCGAGCGCCGTAATCGCGAGCATGATCGTTTCAGCGCCGCTCGTGTCGCCTCCGGCAACGGCGGCTCCGGCCGACGCGCACTCATCGGCGATGCCGCGGACCAGATCGAGAACCCAGTCGATCGCCAGGTCGCCTGGAGCGGCCAGGCCGACGAGCAGCGCCGTCGGGCGAGCGCCCATCGCGGCCAGATCGGCGAGGTTCCTGGCCACCGCCTTGCCGCCGATGTCGGCGGCGGCGGACCAGTCGCGCCTGAAGTGCCTGCCCTCGATCAGCAGGTCGGTCGTCGCTACTACCCGGCGATCCGGCGCGCCGATCACCGCCGCGTCGTCGCCGATGCCCAGTATCAGGTCGTCGCGTCCAGGCAGCAGGTCGGCGATAGCGGCGATCAGCCCGAACTCGCCGAGATCCGCGATGGTGATGACGGCCTCCCGTACTCTGCCGGAGATGACCTAATCTGCGCTGTCACACGCTACGGCCGGGCTGCTGCGCTCGGGGACGCTGCCTACGGTAGCGTGGCGTGCACACTAGCGACCGGGAGGGTGACATGGTCCAGGCGTACATCCTCGTCCAGACGGAGGTCGGGAAGGCCGCCGATGTGGCGACAGCCATCGCGCTGATCTCCGGCGTAACCCAGGCCGACGACGTGACCGGCCCTTACGACGTGATCGTCCGGGCCGAGGCAGAGAACGTCGACGACCTCGGTCGGCTGGTAGTCGCGCAGATCCAGGGAGTTCCCGGCATCACCAGGACGCTGACCTGCCCGATCGTCCACATATAGGCATCTGATCTTCCCGACCCGGCTTCGGGCCGCGCTAGCTTGCCCGGGTGATCAGTGCTCGCCGCACCGCGCCCGCGGGTCCCGTGATGCCCGCGGCCCCTCCGGCGCGGCCTCGGCGAGGATCCCGGCGGTCCGGCGGCCGAGCCCGATGCTGGCAGCGATCCGCAGGTCGTCGAGGGTATCCACGTCCTGGCGCAGTCCGCTGATCTCGGGCAGGGCAAGCTCGGTTGCCCCGGCCCGGAGATGCTCGGCTCGGGACAGCGCGCCGAACCGCGGGCGGAACGCCACGCCAGGACCAGCCGTGTACAACGTCGTGCCCGAGCCGGCTGAATCGGGCACGAACGCCTGCGTCGCCGTCGACGCCGCGGTCAGCGCGCCAGACAGCTCCGCGGCCGTCATCGCCGGCAGGTCCGCGGTCAGCGCGGCCCGCCCGCGAGCTGGCCACCGCGCCGCCGCGTGCTCGGCCCCGAACATGAGCGCCGAGTTGAGCCCGGCGCCCGGCTGATCGGCGACGACGACCGCGCCAATCGACGCGAGCTCTCGCCGGACCGCCTGGTCGTCGCTGACGACGATCACGGCTGCCACGGACGGGCTGGCCAGCGCCGCCGCCACGGTGTCTGCCGCCATGGCTAGCACCAGCGCAGCCCGGTCCTCGCCGGCCAGCCCTACCAGGCGAGATTTCGCTCTGGCCAGTACCTTGACGGGGACCACCAGCGACCAGGCGATCAGCTTGTCCGGTGCCATAACATCCGATCCTGCCTCGACATGGGGTCGGGCGAGCGGGAAGACTGGCACTATGACGTGCGGGAGAGTGCAGAAATGAGCAAACGCGCGGACGAAAGTACCTCCAACGTCTGGCATGGAAGTTACTCCAACGCGTGGCGCGGAGTGTCAAAGATCATCCTGCGCCCGACCATCCGCGCCCTGATGAAGCATGACTGGCATGGCCAGGACAATTTCCGGCCCGATGGCGGAATGATCGTCGCAGCGAATCATCTGTCCTACGCCGACGTGCTGGCGCTCGCGCTGTTCTGCGACCAGTCTGGCCGGTATCCCACATTCCTCGCGAAGTCGACGCTCTTCAAGATCAAGATTCTCGGGCCGATCATCGGCAAGCTCGGCCAGCTTCCGGTGTACCGCGGCCAGGCCGACGCCGCGCTTGTGCTGCGCGACGCGGAGCAGGGCGTCAAGGATGGCGCCTGCGTGGTCTTCTACCCGGAGGCGACGGTCACCCGTGACCCGGACCTGTGGCCGATGGTGGCCAAGACCGGCATCGCCAGGCTCGCGCTGGCCACTGGAGCGCCGGTGATTCCGGTGGCGCACTGGGGGGCGCAGGACATCCTTCCCTACGGTTCGTTCAAGCCGCATCTGCTGCCGCGCAAGACCGTGCACGTGATCGCCGGCCCGCCGGTCGACCTCTCCGAATTCGCTGGCGGGCCGATCGACCCCGAGACCATGCGCGCCGCCACAGACAAGATCATGTCGGATGTCGCGGCGCTGCTGGGCAAGCTGCGGGGCGAGGATCCGCCGGCCGAGCCTTATCACCCGGCCATCGCCCG
>DATNIU010000245.1:0-9192 GCA_035604275.1 Streptosporangiaceae bacterium
CAGACCGGCACCTCCCGCGCCGCCGCCCCCGAGACCGGCACCTCCCGCACCACCGCCCCCGAGACCGGCACCTCCCGCACCACCGCCCCAGAGACCGGCGCTGAGAGCCTGCCCGGCGCTGAGAGCCTGCCCGGCGCTGAGAGCCCGCCCGCTGCTGAGACCCTGCCCTTGGACGATCCCATCTGGCCGCCTTGGGAGCCCTGGCCGGACCCGGAAGCCTGGCCGGCCGCAGACCTTCACCCAGCATCTGAAGCCCCGCAAGAATCGGAATCCCTGCCAGGCTCCGGCGCCTATCCGGTGCTGGAGACCGCCGAGGCGATGCCCGCCGACGCCCGGCCAGCCTCCCCGCCGGGTTCCCCGCCAGCCACGACACCGAGCGCCCCGGCGCCAGGCACCCGTACGGCCACGATTGCCGACGCCAGGCCAACGACGCCCGGGACCCGGCCAGCGATACCGGGCACGTCCGTACCGGCTGCGCCAGGAACCGCGGCAGACACCAAGACGGGCTGGCGAGCGCCAGGCCTGGACGGGCTGCGCGCGCTTGCTGTGCTGGCGGTCCTGGCGTTCCACGAGAACCTGCCATGGTTTCCAGGCGGGTTCCTAGGCGTAGACATCTTCTTCGTGCTCAGCGGTTACCTGATCACGGACCTGCTGGTGGCGCGGTTCGCCAGGGATGGCCGGGTCGGTCTTGGCGGCTTCTGGATCCGCCGGGCCAGGCGGCTGCTGCCAGCGCTGGCCGTCATGCTGACAACCGTCACCGCGGCGGTAGCCGTGCTCGAACCTGATCAGATCGGCGGGCTTCGGCCGGCCCTGCTCGGCGCGATCACCTACACGAGCAACTGGTGGCAGGCGCTGGCGCATCAGTCTTACTTCGCGCAGTTCGGGCCGCCGCCCCCGCTGCAGCACCTGTGGTCGCTGGCGGTGGAGGAGCAGTTCTATCTGATCTGGCCGCTGATCCTGGCCCTCGTGCTGATGGCGCTGCACCGCCCGGTGCAGCGGGCGGTGATCGCCTGGACCGGAGCAGCGGCCTCGGCGCTGGCGATGCTCGCGATCTACGTGCCGGGCGCCGATCCCTCGCTCGCCTACTACGGGACCGACACGCACGCCAGCGCCCTGATGATCGGGGCGGCGCTCGCACTCACCTGGCCGCTGGCGAAGGTCGCGGCGGCGGCCAGGCCTCTGCGGCGGCGGCTGGACGCGGTCGGCCTGGCCGGCCTGGTGATTCTCGGCTGGGCGGTCTGGCACTTCTCCGGCGGCAACCCGGCGGTCTATCCGTTCGGACTGGTGCTAGCCGCCCTCGCGGCGGGCGGCGTCGTACTCGCCGCGGCGGCGCCAGGACTGGTGGGCACCATGCTCGCCTGGGGACCTTTGCGCTGGCTGGGCATCCGGTCCTACGGCATCTACCTCTGGCACTGGCCGGTCATCGCGATGACGGCAGGCCTGGCCGGCCAGGCCGCGTCATCTGTCCCCGCACGGGTCGCCGACGCCGTACTGCCGATCGGGCTCGCGGCGGCGTCATGGCACTGGCTCGAAAGGCCGATCCTGCGGAACGGATTGCGCGCCGACGTCAGGCGGCGGGGCCAGCAGATGCGTCAGGCGGTGCCGATCACCCGCCGCACCCCGGCCGCCGCCCTGCCGATCCTCGGCACGGTGGCCATGCTGGCCGTTGCCTGCACGGCTGGCTATGGCATCCTGCACCACCAGGCCGGCTCGGCCCTTGAGCAGCAGATCGCGGCTGGCGCAAAGGTCAGCGTCGCCAGCCAGGCGGGCCAGCCGCTCGCTCCCAGCCAGGCTAACGGGCTCGATCCGTGGCGGATCAGAGCCGTCGGCGGCGGCCCGTACCACGCCGGCCGCGGCGTCCGGCTCCCCCGGGTTCCCGGGGCCAAGGTGCTGGCAATCGGTGACTCGGTCATGCTCGCCTCAGCCCCCGAGCTGGAGCACGCGCTGCCCGGCATCTACATCGACGCGAAGGTCAGCCGGGCGATGATCGCCGGGGTCGCCCTGGTCAGGCAGCTGGCTGCGGACAAGCGGCTCCGCCCGGTGGTGATCGTCGGACTCGGCACGAACGGCCCGGTCTCCCCCGATCAGATCCGGCAGCTGCGCACGACCATCGGCGCCCGCTGGCTGATCCTGATCAACGTCTTCGAGCAGCGCCCATGGGAGCACGAGGTCAACACGACCCTGGCCGCCGCTGCCAGCCGCTATCCGAATGTGCTGCTGGTCAACTGGCACGCGGCCATCGAGCACCGGACCGGGCTGCTCTGGAGCGACGGCATCCATCCCCAGCCCAGCGGAGGCAAGCTCTACGCCAGCGTGGTACGTGCCGTGGTACTCGCCGCGCTGCGCAGCCGCCGGCCGCGGCAGTCGTCACCACGGCCGAAGCCGCGGCAGCGACCGCTCGTCTACCAGCCGCCGCACTACCGTCACATGGGGCTCTGATGGCGCCAGACAGCACTCCCGCAGCCAAGCGGCCGGGCTACGAACAGGCCCGCGACCAGCTTGCCGAGCTGGTCAAGAGGCTTGAGGCAGGCGGCCTCACCCTGGAGCAGTCACTGGAGCTGTGGGAGAAAGGCGAGCGCCTGGCTGCCATCTGCGAGGAGTGGCTGGAAGGCGCGCGCGCCAGGCTCGCCGCCGCGATCGCGGCACCTGCCGAATCCGGCGTCGACGCCGGCGATGACGCTGCCCGGCCGTTCTGAGCGCCGGGCTCCTCGCACGGGTCGGTCAGCCGCCGTACGGGCGAGCCCAGAAGTGCCACCTGACCGCCGCCGCCGCGCCGATCAGCAGCAGTGCCATCAGCGCCCAGGCCGCGATGTCCGCCCGGGTCTGCCGGTGTTCTCGCAGGTAGGTGCGTCGCTTATGCAGTCCGAAGGCCCGCGCGTCGGCAACCATCGCCATGGTCGTGGTTCCGCGCAGCGATCCGATCAGCAGCGGCACCGTCACGATCGGAACGCACCGGGTCACCCGCCTGACGTAGTCAGGCCAGTCGCCGACCTGGTACCAGCGAGGCCGGGACAGGTCATAGCCGCGCAGTTCCACCGCCCGGAGCACGAGCGTCGTCCGGGAAAGCATCTCGGGCAGGAAGCGCAGCGCCGCGTTGAACGCGAACCCCACTCGCGGCGGCAGGCCCAGGTGCTCAAGCGCCCAGGTCATGTCCGTAACGTCGGTAGTCAGCAGGACGAGCAGCGAGGTAGACACGGCGAGCAGCACCCGGCCGATCTGCTCGAGCCCGTAGATCATCCCGTACTTCGCCAGGCCCGGCGTGCCTACCCAGGCGACCGTCCAGGGGAAGTGGATCAGGTACCCCTGGCCGTTCGGCGGCAGGTTGTACAGCCCCTGTGACCAGAACATCGCTACCGATGGCGCGACGAAGAAGATCAGCAGCAGCCTGGTCCGCTGCCACGACGGCCGGAGCAGCGCCCAGGGGATGATGGTCAGCGCGAACAGGATCAGCATCGGCTGCCAGCCGAGCAGGACCGAGAGGATCCCGACGACGCCCAGGTAGATCAGCTTGAGCCGCGGATCGAGCCGGTGCAGGACGGTGTCCTTGGGCTCATAGGCGAGCAGGTCCCTGATTCCGCCGAGGCCGATCAGCTTGATGAAGACAACCGGCAGCACCAGCGGGACCACGAACACGATCACGTAGGCGACTATGCTGCGGCCAAGCAGCGTCCCAGTCAGAAAGTGCGCCATCACACGGGCGCCAGCCGCGGCCTGACCGCGTCGAGGAAACTCTGCACATCCAGATGCACCGCGGCCGGCGGCGGGGCGCCGGCGCTCGCCGCCAGCCGAAGATGCAGCCGGGCGATCGGCGGCGCGATGATCCCGGACTCGGTGAGGACGTCGGTCCTGGCGAAGATCTCGGCCGGCGTGCCCGTGGCCAGGATCCGGCCGCCGGCCATGACGGCGACCCGCGACGCGTACCTGGCGACCGCGCGCATGTCGTGGGTGATCATCAGGTAGGTCAGCCCATGGCGCTCGCGCAGCTGCTCGAGCCAGGTCATGAACGCGCGAGCGTGCCCGGTGTCCTGGCCGGTGGTCGGCTCATCCAGGATCAGCAGATCAGGTGCGCCGGCCAGCAGCGCGCCGAGCGCCAGGCGCTGCCGCTGACCCTGGCTGAGCTGCCACGGACTGCGCGCGCCCAGTCCCTGCAGCCCGAGCACGGCCAGCAGCTCATCCTGTGACAGCTCGCCGGAGTGGCCAATCTCATCATTGGGTCGATCTTTCAGCACATGCGCCTGAGAAATCGACCCGATCATGATGCGGAGCCGCGTGCGCTTCGCCGACCTCCTGCCAGCAGCAGCGGGCTCGGCGCCCGACACACCTGCCCTGCGGTACCTCGGGCCGAATGTCAGCTCGTCGTCCACCGAGTTGCAGAACAGCATCTCGTCCGCCGCCTGCAGCAGGAACCCGACCCGCTCGGCCTGAGCGGCGACCGACCCCTTGCGAACCGCGGCTCCGCCGATCTCCACGCTCCCCCGGTCGGGCGCCTCGAACCCGACGGCCAGGCCGGCCAGGGTTGTCTTGCCAGAGCCGTTCGCGCCGATCAGGGCCAGCCATTCGCCCTGATGAAGCACGAGCGACGCTCCATCGAGCACCTGACGCCCGCCAAGGCTCAGGCTCACCCCCGCCCACACCCCGGCCGCCGCCTCGCCAGCCCGGCTCGCCCGCTCCCCGCCCGGAGTCTGACCGCCAGCCAGAGCCGGACCGTCGGGCGGGCCCGGTTCCTCGGCCTGGGCCGGATCCCCGGTCACCGGCGCCGACTCGGCAGCCATCCGGCCGCCACCGGCCGCGCCGTGCCCTGCCGTGCTGTGCTCAGGTGCACCGGGACGTGCCGCACCGGCAACGACGCCCGGACTGGCTGCCAGGACGGCGGCAGCCTGCGTCACCGAGAGCGGCAGCGCTCCGGTGAAGATCTCCGGCAGTCCCCTGGCGACCTGGATCACCTCGGGAAGCGCCACGCCCGCCGCGAGCCACGGCCCGGCGTCAGCGAACGCATCGGCGGCCGGACGGTCGAGCACGACCCGCCCGTCGTCCAGCAGCACCACTCGGTCGACATGCTCAAGTACCTCGTCAACCCGGTGCTCGATCAGGACGATCGCCAGTCTGCGCTCGTCCCGCAGGGCCTCGAGGGAACGAAGAACGTCCTGCGCTCCGACCGGGTCCAGGTCGGACAGCGGCTCATCGAGCACGAGCACCTCTGGCTCCATGGCCAGGGTCGCCGCGATCGCGACCCGCTGCTTCTCGCCGCCGGACAGCGTGAACGTGGCCGCCTTCCGCAGCGCGGTCGCACCGGTCCGGCGCAGGCTGGCATCCACTCGCTCGGAGATGATCTGGCGGGGCAGCCGCAGGTTCTCCGGGCCGAACGCGATCTCGGCTTCGACCATCTGGTGGAAGAGCTGGAGGTTCGGGTTCTGGAACACCAGGCCCACCCGCTGCCCGGCCTGAGCTGGCTCAAGTGAGCTGATGTTCTCCTCGCCAAGCAGGACCGAGCCGGCCAGCCGGCCGGCCACGCGGGACGGTGCGAGCCCGGCGAGCACCAGCGAGAGGGTGGACTTGCCGCACCCGGACGGCCCGGTCACGAGCACCATCTCGCCCGGCGCCACGGTCAGGTTCACATGCGACAGCGCGTTGCGGCTCTGGCCTGCGTACCGGAACGAGAGATCGGTCACGACGAGCCGCCGCTGCCCCGCCGGAAGCTGCCCCGCCGGAAGCTGCCCCGCGGGAAGCTGCCCCGCGGGAAGCTGCCCCGCCGGAAGCTGCCCCGCCGGGAACTGCTGCCCGCCCGGACGCTGCACGGTCAACGGCGGCCAGCCTGCCCGGACCGCCGCGAGTAGACGGCCGTGATAGCCGTGACCACTGTGAGCAGCACGGCGGCGATCAGGACGGTGGCAGCGTCGGAGACCATCCAGTGGCTGTTGTTGAACAGCGGGTTGGAGTCGCCGGGCTGGTAATGAGTCGCGAACAGGAACGCGCAGTCCGCGTAGAGCAGCAGCGAGATCACCCCGAGGACGATGGTCAGCCTGCGCATTTTCGTTACTCCTCTAGCTTTTCGCCGGATCGGCGCCCAGCCGGCTCGGGCACACCCTCGTCGTCGGGGTCGAACGGCGCCTCCTGCTGCGCTGAGCCTCCCTGCCAGGCGACCGGCAGCACCGACCCGGCGACCCTCAGCGCCAGGGCGGCTGAGATCGCGGCCTCGACGCCGTTGCCTAGGGCATTCCAGAAGGTGTCCTGGAAGACCTGAAGCCCCGTGTAGTACGTGGCGTTCAGGTAGGGGTCGAAGACCCAGTCGGTGAGGAACGCGTTCGGGCCGCCGCGCAGCACGCCGAGGATCAGCCCGTCGATGGCCATCACCCAGAACCTCGATCCGCCCGCGAGCACCCGGCCGCGGCGCGCGATCAGGTACAGGTCGCAGAAGACGCCCTGGGTGAGGCCGTCGGTCCAGTCGAGCACCCAGTGCCCGGCCCCGAACAGCAGCTGGGCAAGCAGGAAGTTGATGAAGACCATCGCCGTGCAGACGCCAGGCTTCCTGATCATGGCGACGCCGACCATGAACAGGAACATGTAGGGCAGGTCGTGGACCTGGAGCAGCTCGGCACCGGGAATGGTATTGATGATCGGCTTCAGGAACTGGTCGCCGATGATGTTGTCGTACACCTCGAGCAGAACCGCGAGCGCCGCGATGACCAGCACATCGCGCGTGGTCCACCGGTCGAAGTGCTTTGACCGCCTGGACACGGTGACCATCACGGCTATCGCGCCGATGCAGATGACCCAGACCGCGACATAGTCCATCAGGTCGGTCGTCGCCGACAGCCGGATCGTGGATATCGCCAGAACGTGATTCACAGCATGTCCTCCTCGTGGTCGGACACCAGGACCTGGCCATCGGTGACCCGCGGATCGCCGCTGAGGTCGGCGGCCAGTCCCGCGATGGCGAGCACGTGATCGAGGCCCCGGACGGAACCCACGACCGCCGGCGGCAGGATCAGGCAAGGGCACCCGAGCCGGGTCGCCGCACCGCCGTCGGCGGGGGCGTCATTGCCCACCATGAGGGCCTGCGCCGGGCCGACTCCGAGCTCGCGGCACGCCCGGGCGATGAGCACCGGGTCCGGTTTCGCCGCGCCGTGCTCGTGCGACAGCACGAAGACGTCGATCAGCGCCTCCAGGCCCGCCCGCTGGTACCCCTCCCTGATGTTCCAGCCGGTGTTGGAGACGATCCCGATGCTGATGCCGTGGGCCCGGAGCGCGCGCAGGGTCCGCGGCGTGTCGGCGTAGGGCACCATGGTCTGCGGGTTGGTCTTGTACCTGGCGTACATGGCTGCCGCCATGCCCGGGCCGATCTCCTCAAGCGGCCGGTAGAACTGCAGGTACGAGGCCCGGTGCGCGGTACCGGACCGGTTGCGGGCCAGGCGTGCCGCCGGTGTGGCCGACTGGGCCGCCTTGACCTGGGCCCACCTGGCCCGCGCCTGGTCCAGCGTAAGCTCGACGCCCCGCTCGGCGGCGAGCGTGCGGATGGCCTCCGGGGCCGAGGTCCGCGCGAAGAGCGTCCCGCCGTTGTCGAACAGGATCGCCTTGAACCGCGGCCGGCCGACCAGCGGACGACCGTTCGCCTCTTCCGCGGCATGCCGCAACTGGCCCGCCATGCCCACATCGTGACTTCCGGCGGTTAACACACTCCCGCGGCCCGGACGAACTCTCGGGAACATCTGCCTGCCACGCAACGTCACCGATCAGGTAGATAACGAAAGAAACGAAGAAATCAGCCTCACGATCTGAGCCTGGTGATTCGTGCTGGACGACCTGGACCAGCCCTCGGCTGGGCCACGGTCTCCACAAGCTGCCGCTCCTCAAGGAGCTGACGCGCCGCAGCGATCTGCGCGGCCGCGATGTTCCTGCTGAATGCCGCCGACTGCTCACTGAGCGACAGCCCTCGCCGGCCGGCCCGCGTGATCACCTCGAGCAGCCGCTGCTCAAGTGACTCGCCGCTCCGGTCGCCCAGCGCCCAGGAGGCCGACTGCCGGCAGTAGCGCCACAGCGACAGCGCCGCCTCGACGTGCGACCTGCGGATCTGGGTGTCCCCGTCGGTCAGGGCATAGACCAGGCTCAGCCTGGTCACCAGCCGCGCGGCGCGGGCGGTGCAGATTCCCAGCAGGCCGCCTGGGTCGTCGGCCGCGATCTCGTCGTACTTGGCCGACCACAGGGCCAGCGTGTCCCTGTCACGGGACAGCCGCCCCGCCTGGCTGGCGGCCGCCAGCCGCGGCGCGAGCAGCCCGGCGAGGCGCGAGATGACGGCCGGCGGCATTCCGCCCTCGTCGAGCACGGGCGCGGAGCGTCGCACCCGGACGAAAAGAAACCGGCCGAGAAAGCTCGCCGAGGTATCCGTCAGGGAGACCTGTGCCCGCAGTTGCTCAGCTGTCATGTGCGCCACGACGCCGACGTGATGCCGAAGCGCCGGATACCTGATCGGGTCGAGCGGCGCGCCGTCCCATGCGTTCCGCAGCAGCCAGGGAATGGGCGACGAGGCCCGGCGCGAGACGGTCAGCACCCGGGCGAAGGCAGGCTCATGGACCAGGACGCTCCGGGCCCCTCGGGGCAGGGCGCGCCGCGCCGCCGGCCGGCCGCGCAGGCCCAGGGCGCCGATCAGGCCGCTGTCCCCCGATAGGCCCTGGACGACGGAACCCGCCGCTCCACCAGGTGCGGCGGCGTCGAGCAGCTGCCGGGCCAGCCGCCAGCTCATGCCGCGGTTCGCCTTCGGGGTCTCGGCGATGAGCAGGGCGAAGAGAACCGGCGGATGGACGGTGTCGCCGGTCCGCACGTATGGCCCTGGCCCGATCATGGTCGCTGCGCCGGTGAGCGCCGTGACAAGCACGGCGAACGGGTCGGCCTCGGTGAGCGAGCCAGCGAGCCGCGCGTACTCGCCGATCGGACCGGTAAAGGCGGGATCGGCCGCCAGCGGCAGCGGCGGGGGGCGCGGCAGCGGCGGGGCGTGCGGCAGCGGCGGCGGGGGCGGGGGGTGCGGCAGCGGCAGCGGCGGGGCGTGCGGCAGCGCACCGGGCTCCGGCCGACGTAGCCTCGGATTATCCGGCGACCGTGATGGAATCCTATGTAGCCGGACTGCCGGTGTCTCTCCCAAGCCGGAACCGGCAGCCGACGACAACTGCGGGACGCGATGCAGGCAGACCAGGAGCGGCC
>DATNIU010000246.1:0-23999 GCA_035604275.1 Streptosporangiaceae bacterium
GCCCCGTCGCGCCCGGCCAGGCTTATCCGCCCCCTGGGCCGGTGCCACCACCCCAGGGCTACCCGCCACCCGGCACGGTCCCGCCCGCCCAGGCCTACCCGCCGCCTAGCCCCGTCGCGCCCGGCCAGGCTTATCCGCCCCCTGGGCCAGTGCCACCGGCCCAGGGCTACCCGCCGGCCGGCCCGGTCCCGCCCGCTCAGCGGGCGACGTCGCGGATCGCCCGTTTCCTGCAGACCGGCTGGACATGTCCGGCCTGCGGCCACGGGGCATTGCCGGCTGACAAGTTCTGCCAGAAATGCGGCACGCGGATCCAGGCGATTGCGAGCCCGCCGGCCGACCCGGCCCAATCCGCCGGCCCGGCCCAATCCGCAATTCAGCCCGACGCATGTGCTAATTGCGGCGAAACTCTTGTTCCCGGCCACGCCTTCTGCACCCGCTGCGGCACGCCACGAACCTGAGACATTCCACGTAACTGCTTGCAGCGCCTACTGAATTGCCCTAGCATGCACCGAACCGAGCCCGCAGGAAGGAACGGTATCAAAAGTGTCAAGATGCTCAAATGGGCATTCCGTTCCCCAGGACGCGGGATTCTGCGGTATCTGCGGTGACGACCTCAGGCCGCGGTGCCACCAAGGGCATCCGAACGTTCCTGGCTCGCGCCTGTGCCAGACCTGCGGAGTACCGGTCGCCACCGACGTCGCAAGCGACGTGACGCCACTCCTGCTGGCCCCGGCGACCGCGGAAGCAGCCGAAACCGCCTGGCAGCCCGCGTCCGGGACCGCGACGCAGACGGCAGCCCCGACGCAAGCTCAGCCGTCGCCGCCACCGCCATCACCGTGGTCGCCGTCACCGCTGTCGCCGCCGACCGCCGGCCCGACCACCGGAATGCCGACCGTCGCGATGCCTGCCGCAGGCAGGCGGACCGCAGGAATGCCGACCGCGGTCGACGGAGCTGGCGGTGCGGGCGGAACGAGCAGGCGGGACAGCGGCAAGCGGCGGAAGCGCCGCCGCAGGTGGCTGGTGATCGCCGCGATCACGCTGCTGATCGTCGCGGGCGGCGGCGCCGGGGCATTCCTCGTGCTGCGCCACCACAACGTCCCGGCGGCGCAGAAACCGCCACACCCTCGTACCACGCTGCCGACGGCCAGCACTCCCGCGTCGGCGTCGCCGACCCCAGCCGCCTCGTCACCGGCTCAGGCCACGCCGACCCCGGCCGGGGCCGCCGGATGGACCTACCCCACGCCGGTCGACCAGTCGGCCCTAGAGAACAACAACGCCACGATCGCCGGAATGTCCTGCCTGTCGGCCACGCAGTGCTACGCCGTCGACAGCGGCGGCAACGTGCTTCAGGCCAGCGCCAAGCCGGGCTGGGCGATCGTCGACACGGATCCGTCGGCCGGCCTTGATTCCATCTCCTGCGCCTCGGCCAGGTTCTGCGCCGGAGTTGACAGCTCGGGCAACGCCGTGATCCTGAGCCAGGGCGGATGGAGCGACCCGATCCTGATCGACCCGCAGTCTGGCCGCCTCACCGGCGTGTCCTGCCCGACCGCCAGCTTCTGCGTCGCCGTCGACGACAGCGGCAACGCGTACAGCTACACGGGGTCGGCGACCCGGTGGGCGCAGACCAGCGTCGACCGCAACAGCGGGCTGACCTCGGTCTCCTGCCCGAGCGCCGGTTTCTGCGCCGCTGTCGACAGCTCGGGCAACGCCTTCACCTACCGGAAGGGCTCCTGGGACGCTGGAACGCAGGCGGACAGCAACACCGGGCTCACCCAGGTGTCGTGCTCGAGCTCGGCGTTCTGCATGGCCGTCGACGGCAACGGCGGCTTCGCCGCGTTCACCCAGGACCGGTGGACGTCGGGATCGATCGGCACATCCGCCGTCGCGATCTCCTGCCCGGCCGACGGTTACTGCGTCGCAGTCGATAACTCGGGCGGATTCGTGCTATACCAGCACGGCGCATGGTCAACGGCGACCAAGATAGACGGCAATAACATGTTTGATGCGCTCAGCTGCTCAGCGGTGGCAACCTGCGTGGGCGCCGACGCAAACAATAATGTCCTGAATTACTCGCCTGCAAAGTCCGGGTGAGCCCGACCAGTATATCCGCCGATCCATTACTTTCACTCCAGGAGACTGATCGTATGTGCCCTAATTGCCAGGCCCAGGTCCGCAGCGATGCCGACTTCTGCCCGAACTGCGGCACCGCGCTGAAAAGCCAGCCGCCGGCCGGCTCGACCCCGCCGGGCTACGTTCAGCAGCCGCCCGGCTCGACCCCGCCGGGCTACGTTCAGCCGGCTGGCGGGCACACGCCGGCGTTCCGGTTCGATGTCAGCCGGCTCGACGTCGCCGACCGGGTTATCGGCGCCGCCAGCGTCATCGTCTTCATCTCGCTCTTCCTGCCCTGGTTCGGTGTGCTCGGGTTCACCGTCAGTGGCATGAGCTACCACGGGTACCTGGCCATCTCGCTGATCGCCGCGGTGGTACTGATCGGCTACCTGGTGCTGCGGGCCGGCTGGCAGAAGCTGCCGTTCAGGCTCCCGATCGCGCATGCTCCGCTGCTGCTTGTCGGTACCGCGGTGCAGCTGCTGTTCGTGCTGATCGCGTTCCTGTTCAAGCCGTCGGGCACCAGCTGGGAGGTCGGCGCCTACCTCGGGCTGCTCGCCGCCCTGGCCGCGTGCGCAGTCATCGCCGTGCCCGCCATCCGGTCCATGCAGGGTACTCAGCGCTGAGCCGAGCGCGAGGCAGCCGGCGAGCGATCAGCTGGCACTCGATGCCGACCAGATGTTGATGCCCGCATCGACCGCCTCGGCGTCGATGGCCGCAAGCTCGTCGCTAGTGAAGGCGGTCTGGCCGACCGCGGCGAGGTTCTCCTCAAGCTGGGCTACGCTGCTCGCGCCGATCAGAGCCGAGGTGACCCGTTGATCACGGAGCACCCAGGCCAGCGCGAGCTGCGCCAGCGACTGCCCGCGCGAGCGAGCGATCTCGGCTAGCGCGCGGACGCGGGCCAGGTTCTGGGCGCTCAGCTGATCGGCCGAGAGCGACCCATCGCGGCTGGCCCGCGAGTCGGCCGGGATCCCGCTGCTGTACTTGCCGGTCAGCAGGCCCTGGGCGAGCGGTGAGAACGCGATGCAGCCGATGCCCTCGTGGTCAAGCACGTCAAGCAGGCCGCCCTCGATCCAGCGGTTGAGCAGCGAGTACGACGGCTGATGGATCAGCAGCGGCGTCCCGAGCGCGCGCATGATCGCCGCCGCCTGCTCGGTCCGCTCCGCCGAATAGGACGAGATGCCGGCGTAGAGCGCCTTCCCGGATCTGACCGCGGTGTCCAGGGCGCCCATGGTCTCCTGCAGCGGCGTATCCGGGTCGAACCTGTGGCTGTAGAAGATGTCCACGTAGTCAACGCCGAGCCTGGTCAGCGACGCCTCGAGGCTGGCCAGCAGGTACTTCCTTGACCCCAAGTCCCCGTAGGGACCTGGCCACATGTCCCAGCCTGCCTTGGTGGAGATGATCAGCTCGTCCCGGTAGCTACGCAGGTCAGTGCGCAGCACCGTGCCGAAGTTCTCCTCGGCCGAGCCGTACGGCGGGCCGTAGTTGTTGGCCAGGTCGAAATGCGTCACGCCGAGGTCGAACGCCCGCCTGATGATCGCCCGCTGGAGGTCGAGGGGGCGATCCGAGCCGAAGTTCTGCCAGAGCCCGAGCGATATCTCGGGCAGCCTGAGCCCGCTGCGCCCGCAGCGCCGGTAGGGAAGTACCTGATATCGGTCGCTAGCAGCCAGATAGGTCATGTCGGCAGTGTACTGATGTGACGCAGGTCGGTTCCGGTGTAGATCTGGCGGGGCCTGGAGATCTTCTGCTCCGGGTCGAGGATGCTCTCCTCCCACTGAGCGAGCCAGCCGGGCATCCGCCCGATCGCGAAAAGCACGGGGAACATCTCCACCGGGAAGCCCATGGCCTGGTAGATGATGCCGGAATAGAAGTCGACGTTCGGATACAGCTTGCGGCTCACGAAGTACTCGTCGGCCAGCGCGATCCGCTCCAGCTCCAGGGCGATGTCCAGCAGCGGATTGCGGCCGGTGGCCTTGAACACCTCGTCGGCGACCTCCTTGATGATCTTCGCCCGCGGGTCGAAGCTCTTGTAGACCCGGTGACCGAAGCCGGTCAGGCGCAGCTCGCCGCTGCGCACCCTGGCCAGGTAATCAGGAATGTTGTCCACCGAGCCGATCTCGGTGAGCATCTTCAGCACCTGCTCGTTCGCCCCGCCGTGCAGCGGGCCATAGAGCGCCGCTGCGGCCGCCGCCGCGGCAGAGTACGGGTCCGAGTGCGAGCTGCCGATGGCCCGCATCGCACTGGTCGAGCAGTTCTGCTCGTGATCGGCGTGCAGGATGAAGAGCACGTCAAGCGCGTGCTCCAGGACCGGGTCGGGCCGGTATCTCGGCTCGCTCATCTTCGCCATCATGTTCAGGAAATTGCCGGCGTAGGACAGGTCGTTATCCGGATAGGAATACGGCTTGCCCATGGCGTGCCGGTAGGCGAATGCCGCGAGCGTCGGCGTCTTGGCGATCAGCCGCACGATCTGACGGCGCCGGCTGTCGCCGTCGAAAATCTCCTTGGCGTCGGGGTAGAAGGTGGACAGCGCTCCGAGCGCGCTGACCAGGATGCCCATCGGGTGCGCGTCGTGATGGAAGCCATCGACGAACTTCTTGATGTTCTCGTGCACGAACGTGTGCCTGGTGATCTCGCGATCCCAGGCGGCCGCCTCGCTCTCGCCGGGCAGGCTGCCGTGCAGCAGCAGATAGGCGACCTGGAGGAACGAGGCGTTCTCGGCCAGTTCCTCGATCGGGTAGCCGCGGTAGCGGAGTATCCCCCGGTCCCCGTCGATGTAGGTGATCGCGCTGCGGCAGCTCGCCGTGTTCAGGAAGGCCGGATCGTAGGAGAGGAGCCCGACGTCGTCATCGTCGGCCTTGATCTGGCGCAGATCGGTCGCCCTGATCGCGCCATCGGTGATCGGGATCTCGTAGTCGCGGCCAGTTCTGCTGTCGGTGACCCGCAGTGAGCCGGTTCTGTCCTTAGCGTTCATTGTCGTAGTTTCTCAGCTCCTGGTAGCTAGGCGCCCACATGGCCGCGGCGACTGCCGACTCGATGTCCGCACCTGGCACGAGCCGCGCCGCGCCGCTTTCGCATGCCTCGCGCACGACGGCGACTGCGATGGCATGTGATGTCTTCCGCAGATCGGCGATCTGCGGATACAGCGCGCCCTGGGCCAGGCGCTCGGCGCTGACCAGGCCAGCCAGCGTGGTCGCGGCGACGCCGAACATGCGGTCGGTGATCTCCCTGACGTGTGCCACGATCGCTGCGAGGCCGACGCCAGGGAAGATGAACACGTTGTTGGCCTGCCCAATGTGCCGCATTTCCATGCCTACCCGGACGGGCTCGAAGGGGCTGCCGGTCGCGACGAGCGCACTGCCTCCGGTCCAGCGCAAGATGTCCTCCGGCGTCCCCTCGGCGTTGGCGGTCGGGTTGGAGAGCGGCATGACAAGAGGAGCCGGGGTTCGCGCGGCCATCTCGCGGATGGCCGGCTCGGTGAACACTCCGGCGACCCCGCTCGTCCCGATCAGAATGCTCGGCGCGAGGTGCCGTACCACCGTCTCGAGGTCATACCGGCTGGCCGGTGCGAAGCCGGAGCGCGCGAGCTCGGACCTCGGCAAGGCGAACGGGATCTTGTCGTCATCGATCTGGTCGCGGCCCTCGAAGACCAGGCCGCGGGAGTCGAGCATGACGACCGCACGACGGACATCGTCGTCCGGTGCGCCATCGGTCCGCAGCTGGGCCTGGACGCCTCTGGCGATCCCGATACCTGCCGCGCCTGCTCCGACGAATACCAGGCGCTGGCCGGACAGCCGCTCGCCCCGGTGCCTGAGCGCGGCCAGGATTCCGGCCAGGACCACGGCCGCCGTTCCCTGGATGTCGTCGTTGAAGCACGCGAACCGGTGCCGGTAGCGGTCAAGCTGGCGCATCGCGTTGTGCTGCTTGAAGTCCTCCCATTGCAGCACCGCATCGGGGAAGACGCCCTGCACCGCCTCGACGAAGGCCTCGATGAACTCGTCGTATGCCGCGCCGCGCAGCCTGGGCTTCGGGTAGCCCAGGTACAGCGGATCGGCAAGCAGCCCGGGGTTGTCCGTGCCGCAGTCCAGCGATACGGGCAGGGTCAGGCTCGGATCGATGCCGGCGCCCGCCGAGTAGAGCGCGAGCTTGCCGACCGGGATGCCCATGCCGCCCGCCCCCTGGTCGCCGAGCCCGAGAATCCGCTCGTTGTCGGTCGCGACAATCAGCCTGATGCCCGACCGGCCGGTGTTGCGCAGCAGTTCTGGGATGCGGCCGACGTCGTCCGGGGTGACCCACAGGCCTCGGGGCCGGCGCAGGATGTGGCTGAACCTGCGGCACGCCTCGCCGACCGTCGGCGTGTAGACGATCGGGGCCAGTTCCTCCAGATGATCGACGAGCAGCCGGTAGAACAGCGTTTCGTTGCGGTCCTGAAGGGCTTCAAGCCCGATGTACTTCTCCAGGTCGGTCGGCTTGGACCGCAGGTGCTCGAGTTCCAGCGCGACCTGCTGCTCGATCGTGGCGCAGCGCCAGGGCAGCAGCCCCCGGAGGCCGAGCGACTCTCGCTCAGCCTCCGTGAAGGCCGCGTCCTTGTTCAGCAGCGGCCGCCCGAGCAGCTCAGGGCCGCGCGGGCGCTCCCTCGGTGTCGTCTCGCCCGTGATCGTGGCGTGCACGCTGGCCTCCCTGCTGCCCGGCCCGGGAGATCCCGGCGCTCTTCCCTAGGCGGCCGCCGTGATGAGCCGACCGGCCGCATCTCAGTTGACCTTGCCAGGACCGGACGTGCCATGGTCTAAGGTCCCGCCGCCGGGTCCCGAACGTCCGCCCCGCCGCGGCGCCGGCCATCAGGCGCTGACCGGGCAGTGCCAGCCGGGCAGTGCCAGCCGGGCAGTGCCAGCCGGGCAGTGCCGGACGAACCGTAACGGCCTTACAGTTTGTCCATGACGGGCGATGTGGCGCCGCAGGGAAGCGGCGACGAGGTGGTGCCGATGGCTCAGCTGCGCGCCTCGCACGAGGATCGGGACCGGGTCGTCGAGATGCTCAGGGTCGCGGCCGGCGACGGCAGGCTGACCGCCGAGGAACTCGACGAGCGGCTCGAGTTCGCCCTGACCGCGCGCACCTACGGCGAGCTCACCGCGCTGACCGCCGACCTGCCGGCCAGCGGTCTGGAGTCCGTGCCCCTCGCCGCGAGCGTCCCGGTACCGCCCAAGGAACTCGCGCGGATCGACTGCCACAGCGGCAACGCGAAGCGCGACGGGCGCTGGGTGGTACCCAAGCGGATGGAGGTACGGGTGACGAGCGGAGGCGTCCGGCTGGACTTCACCGAGGCAATCATCTCCGATCCGCTGATTCAGATCGACGCTCAGGTACGCAGCGGCAGCCTGACGATCGTGACCAAGCCCGGCATCGTGGTGGACGCCGACGACGTGGCGGTACGGAGCGGGCGCGTCCGAGTCCGGGCGCCGTGGGGTCCCGATGTTCCAGTCACCCTGCGGATCGCCGTATCAGGCAAGGTCGGCAGCGGCAGCATCCGGGCACGCCCGCCACGCCGCTCCTTCTGGGACTGGCTGCTCCGCCGCCCCAGGCCGTACGCGATCGCCGCCCGCTGAGGACTCTCGCAGTGTCAGCTGCCAGCGAGGGCCAGGGGGAGGAGCCGTCCTTGCCCACCGCCGAGACGGCACCCGGTCAGGCAACGGCGGCCCGCTGGCCAGTGCGGCACAGCGTGCGCGGCGTCGCCGGGCCGATCCGGGCACTCGAGCGCTCGCAGGACATCCTCACGGTCTTCGTCGGCATTGCCCTGATCCTGCTCGCGGCGGTCCTACTCGTATCCGGCGTCATCGACTTCGTTCAGGAAGTCTCTGGGTCGACGGCCATGTCGTCGGCGGCTGCCCTGCTGCTTGACCGCGTCCTGCTGGTGCTGATCCTGGTCGAGATCGTCCACACGGTCGTGCTCTCGCTCCGGGCGCACCGCCTGATCGCCCAGCCGTTCATCGTCGTCGGCCTGGTAGCCGTGATCCGGCGGATCTTGTTCGTGCTGAGCCTGAGCAATCAGGCCAGAGTCGGCACGACCGAGCTTGCGCTGCTGATCGCCATGGTGGTGGTCTTCGTCGCCGGCCTGATCGCGGTCAGCCGCTTCGAGGAACGCGAGCCGTGACGGCCTAGTGGATCCGCGGGCTGCCAGACGCCGGCTGCGGGAGACTGCCGACCCGGTCGATCGCGGCCCTCAGCATCCGCGCGTAGACCACCCCGCCGGCCGGCTGCGGGTGAATGCCGTCCGACCACAGCAGGTAGGTGCGGTGCTCGATGGTGGTGAACCAGTCCGCCAGCACGACGTTGGGGTGATCGCGAGCCGCGGCCGCGAGGGTCGAGTTGACCTCCTGCTCCCATGACCTCGCCTCGAACGTGTTGATCAGGACGAGCCTGCGATGCGGGCCGATCTCCGCGAACAGCTGGCTGATCTCGGCCGGAGTGACCGTGCCGTTGGTGCCGAGGCCCACGACGACGATCCGGCGCAGCAGCCCACGGTCCCTGAGCGCCGCGATCACCTGAAGGCCGGTATAGAACTGGCGGCCCACCTGGGCATCGACATAGATGCCTGGAAGTGCCTGCTCGAGCGCGGGCGTCGAGGCCACCATGACCGAGTCTCCGACCGCGGTCACCGACGACCCGGCGACCCGGGCGACCGGCGCGGCAGACGGACTCGGCCGGGCGGCACCGGCCCGGGCGGCGCCCGTACGGGCGGCCCCGGCGGCACCTGGCGCCCGGCCGTGCGGCTCCCGGCTCTGCGCCGGACGGGGCGGGCGGGCGCTGGACGGCGACCGGCTGCCAGCCGCGCCGATAATGACGTCGGCATGGGCGCCTGAATTAGCCGTGGCCAGATAAGAGGAAATACCGGCGATAACACAGGCGGCCAAGATAACGGCAAGCACGCTGCCGCGCAGGAAGCCGCCCATGCGGCCGGGCAGGCTGAACGAGCGAACGGTCTGCGATCGTCTATGTTTCGGCATATATCTCGAGGTAGGGGGTCGGGACGGGTAGGTCGAGTGCCTACCCTACCTTGCCGGCGGCCGCCGGAACCTCATTTGGCTCTCGGCGCCAGCTGATCACGGGACGATCTCAGGACGATCTCGCACGATAGCTACCCGAGGAACGTGAGCCGCACCTGCCGGTCCGGGTTGTCGATGTTGAGGTCCACTAGCGCCACGGACTGCCACGTGCCGAGCGCGAGCGATCCGTCCGCTACCGGCAGCATCGCGAACGGCGGCACCAGCGCGGGCAGCACGTGCGACCGGCCATGGCCACGCGACCCGTGGGAGTGCCGCCACCGGTCGTCGGCGGGCAGCATCGTAGCGAGCGCGGCAAGCAGATCCTCGTCGCTGCCCGCGCCGAGCTCGATCACGGCGATGCCGGCCGTGGCATGCGGCACGAACACGTGCAGCAGCCCGTTACCGCCACCGGAGGCCTCGCGGGCGAATCGCTCGCAGTGCGGCGTGATGTCGACGACGCATTGGCGGCTGCCGGTCCGTACCCCGAACGTCATGGTCTGCATGCCGACAGACTGTCCGGCAGCGGTGCCGTCTGGCAACCGCTTCAGCCGGGTCAGCGGCCGGCCGGCCGGTCCTTCCTCGGCAGCCGGGCGACAACCGCCTCGTAAGAGGCGTCGACGGCCTCGATCAGCTCGTCGTCAGGAATCGCGCCGCCGATCCGCAGGCTGTTCCAGCCGGACCGCCCGATGTACGCCATCACCGAGGCGTCCTGCGGGTAGCGCAGCAGCCACTCGTCGGCCGCCTCCCTGCTCTGGCCGCACTTGAGGCCGACCGATGACCCCGAGTCCGACCCGAGGAACGCGAATATCCTGGCCCCGACCTTCGTCACGATGTCGCCGTCCCACGGCTCGTCCTGCCACGCGCCGGGCTTGGCCAGGCAGTACGCAATCAGCTCGGCCCGCGTCATACCCAGCCTCCACCGCCTCGTAACGGAGAAGCAGTGTAACCCGCGAAGGCAGCGTAACCCGCCGGATGACGACGAGATCAAAGTCGATAAATCGATGTGGCCGACGCGAAAACCGCAGGTACTGGTCCCTTGGCATCGGTCGGACCAGCTCGGGCCGGATCCTGGCAGGCCGGATCCGGCCCGAATGGCCGCTAGCGGGTCCGCGAGGTCGCCAGCCCGTTCTGCCAGGCGCTGCTGCCCGCGGTGGTGGCCGCTGACGTGGCCGCCTTGGCCTGGGCGAGCTTGCGCTTCACCACGGCGCTGGGCGGCTCCTGCTGAGCGCTCACCCAGCGCCTGATCGCGCTCACCATGACCGTGCCGGTGATCCCGATGCCGCACAGGCTGATCAGGCCGCCGGTCGCGACCAGCGCGAATCCGACGATCATGGCCTTGGAATTCATCGTAGCGCCGGTCATCGATGACCGATTACTCGTCATTGTCTCCCCCGATGTCGGTTGTGCTCAGTCCACCTCCCTTCCCCGGCCGGCCGCGATCGCGTCACCCTCTGCGGGTGATGTGCCGTCGCGCCGCGGGCCGGGCGGATATCACCCGCGGCGGACGAGGTGAGGCCGCCCCGGGCCGGGAACCATCCGGTGGCTAGCCGGGCCGCGCCAACCGGGCCGCACCGCCCGGTCCCTGCCTGGAAGGAGATCGGACTGCCTACCGAGAACAGCACCCGCGAGCTTGACCAGCTGCGAGCCGAGGTCACCAGGCTGAAGGCCGAGGCTGCGCAGGCGCGGGAGCAGGCGCGGACGGCGCAGGCGCAGGCGCAGGCCGGCCAGGGCGCGTCGCCCGCAGGGCCTCATGCCGCGCCCGGGACGGCCCGCGCCAGGCGGAGGATCGGCTGGCGCGCCCCGGTGGCGACCCTGCTCATCGTCCTTGGCTGCCTGCTGGCGCCGCTCAGCGTGCTCGGCGTGTGGAGCGCCAACCAGATCTCCAGCACCAGCAGGTACGTGGCGAACGTGACACCGCTGATCAGCCAGCCGTCCGTGCAGAGCGCGCTGACCGACAAGATCACCGCGAAGGTCACCAGCCAGGTGAACGTGCAGGGAATCGCGAAGCAGGCCGCAGCTCAGCTCTCAGCCCGCGGTCTGACCCGGCTCGGCACGCTCATCGCGAGCTTCTCGGGGACCATCGCCAGCGGGGTCAACGGCTTCATCCACACCGCGGTCGGCAGGATCATCAGCAGCGCCCTGGTGGCAAGGCTCTGGGTCCAGGCCAACCAGGTGGCCCATACCGAGCTGGTGAAGGCGCTCTCGGGCGCCCAGGGCGGCGCGATCAGCATCTCCGGCGGCGAGGTCGTGATCGGGCTGGGCCCGTTCATCGACCAGGTGAAGCACAATCTGGCCGCCCGCGGCCTTACCCTGGTGAACAAGCTGCCGCCGGTGAACCCGACATTCCCGCTGTTCTCAGCGAAGTACCTGGTCAAGGCCCAGTCGGCCTACCGCCTGCTGAACACGCTGAAGTGGGTCCTGCCGCTGGCCGCGATCGTCTTCCTGGCCGCCGGAATCTACCTGGCGAGGCGCCACCGGCGGGCACTCGTCGGCGCGGGCCTCGGCCTCGCTGCGTCGATGCTGCTGCTCGGCATCGCGCTCGCGGTGACCAGGGTGATCTACCTGAACAGCGTGCCGCCGAGCGTGCTGCCGGCCGACGCGGCCGCGACGGTCTTCGACACCCTCGTCCGGTTCATCAAGCAGGGCCTGCGGGTGCTACTGGTCCTCGGCCTGGTCGTGGCGCTGGCAGGGTTCCTCACCGGGCCCTCGGTCACGGCCGTCAGGACCCGCGGCGCGTTCACGTCCGCGTTCGGCTGGATCCGGGGGACGGGGGAGCGGGCCGGCCTGAACACCGGTCCGGTCGGGACCTGGGTCTACCGGCATCGCACCGTGCTGCGGGCCGCCGCCGTCGCGATCGCCGGGCTGACCTTCGTGTTCTGGTCGCGTCCCACCGGCGCCGTCGTGCTGGGGATCGCGATCGCGCTCCTGCTCGTGCTCGGGCTGATCGAGCTGATCGGCAGGCCGCCGGCCGAGGTGACCGCCGCCCGGGCTCATGCTCCCCGGCCGCGCTAGCCGGCTGGCTCCCGGCCGACCGCCGTCAGCGGTCCTGACCGGCGCCCGCCGGCGAGCTGGTCGCCAGGCCGAGTGCGCGCATCGCCTTGCGATAGGCGACCGCGACCGCGTCGAACTTCAGGTGCAGCTCGTCCGCCAGGTCGAACGGCACGCGCTCGGGCCGCTGTGATTCCACCACGACCTGGTCCTGGCCGAAGATGGTGTCCTCGAAGTCCCGCAGGACCCGATCGGGCTGGTCGGAGTTGTAGTTCCGGCCGATGACCACGTAGCCGACACTCCGGTCGGTCCCGGCCGGCTGGGAGGCGAAGAAGTACACCATGCCGCGCGCGCCGCCCCAGCCGAGCCGGAGCACGATCGTGTACGGCAGATGAAGCTCGTAACGGCTGCGCCGCTCCGGCGGGCCGGACTGCTCATTGCCGAATACCGGAAAGTCCTCGCTGTTCGGCGCCTCCGGCCGGACGATCGAATAGCGCAAAACATTACCCTCCGTAAGCACCTCGTACCTTGGCACGACAGGACGGCTCGGATCGCCGAGCAGGCCGGGATGCACCCAGGGAAAGTGCCCGAAGTCAGTAAAATTCTCCACCTGTCGTGCCGCGTCGCATTCCCACCGGTATGGCCCGGCGCTGACCAGAGTCCACGAGCTGTCCTCAAGCTCAGGCACCTCAGGCAGCGGCCAGCGGGGCTCGTCAAGCGCGACCCAGATCAGGCCATATCGCTCTTGCGCGCGGAAAGCGGGAATCCGTGCCTTGGCCGGGACCCGGCTCGGGTCCTCCAGCTGCGGAATCGCCACGCAGCGGCCGTCCGGCCCGTACCGCCATCCGTGATAGGGGCAGACAAGGTCATCGCCGCTGATCCAGCCGAGCGACAGCGCGGTGCCCCGGTGCACGCACAGGTCGGACATGGCACGGACCTGACCGGCCCCGCGCCAGAGCACGAGCGGCTCGCCGAGCAGGTCGGCGCGGACCGGGCCGCCGGCCAGGTCGGAAGCGAAAGCGACCGGGTGCCAGCAGCCGCGCAGGCTCCGCTGATCAGCGAAAACACCGGGACGAGCGACGTCTCGGCGCGGCGCAGCGCCGTCGGATGCTCCTTGGCGTGACGGTGCAGGGCTCATGGGTGCTCGCAATCTCCGGTCGGCCGCCCCCGGCTGGAAGGCCTGCCGGAATGGCCGACGGCCCGCCGATCATGGTGCCATCCAGATTGGTTGACCATCTTTTTCCGCAAAAGGGTTGTGCTGCCTCACTACGGTGCGCAATGCTGTTCGGCGATTACAGACAGTCAAAAACCGGTTTGGCAGGGTTTCAATAGCTCATGGCAGTACGCAGATTTGCCCGCACGCTCGCTCCAGTCCTTCCGCTGGTGTTGTTATCAGCCGGCTGCGGCTCTCTGCCGAACGTGTCGTTGCCAGCCAAGCCAGCCGCGGTGGCTTCGGTGGCTACTCAGGCGACGCCCGGGGTGGCGGGCAGCACCGCTCGCAGTCAGGTGATCGCCGCCTACACAGGGTACTGGCAGGCCTATGGCATCGCCCTGCGTACCCGGAATATCGGAACGGCCAGGAAGCTCCTGGCCCGGTTCGCGGCCCAGGCCTTCGTCAGCGAGGTGACCGCGTCCCTGCCACGGCTCTGGGCCGGGCAGGTGATCGGCTACGGCTACGCCGTCCCGCACGTGCTCAGCTTCACGCGCACGGGCGCGTCATCGGCGCTGCTGCACGACTGCCTGGACCTCAGCCATCTCGGCACCCAGGACGTGAAGACCGGCCAGGTGGTACCGGGCAGCTTCGGGCTGCCGACGGTGGACTTCTACGTGACCCTCGTGCGATCAGGCCGTTCCCGGTCAGGCCAGCCCGGCTCAGGCCAGCCCGGCTCAGGCCAGCACTGGGTGGTCACCAAGATGCAGCAGGTGGAGGTACCGTGCACACCCTGAGCCGGCTCACGAGCACCGCCATCTTGTTCATCGCGGCGTCCGTCGCGGCACTGTCTGTCACGACGGCGGCGCTGGCAGGCCCGGCCGCGGCCGCGCCGGCCCGGCCGTCCGTGGCGCTTGCTGCCCAGCGCCCTGCTGCCCCGTCAGCGGGGAACGGCTGCTACTACAAGTTCGTGCCGCCGAGCTCCTGGATCGAGGTGTGCCAGGGCGGCGGAGGCGGCGGAGGCGGCGGAGGCGGGGGCGGTTCCTCGCTGGTGTGCACCGTGCACAAGCTGACCCCGGCCGAGATCGCGGCGCTTGGCCTGCCGCCGGCGCCGAAAGGCGAGCAGTGGGACTTCATCAACTGCCCGGCGCTGCAGATCCCGATCGGCAACGTGATCCTGGCATCGACGACCGGCGGTCCGCCGGTGACCCCGCAGGAGCTGCTCCAGATCGCCCTCGGCGAGATCACCGTGCCCGTGCTCGCGCCGGGCACCGCGCCGCCGCTCAACCGCCGGGCGCTGGTCGGCCTGCCCGAGTGGTTCTGGATCCCGGCCGCGGACTGGAAACCGGTCACCGTCACCGTGAGCGTGGGCGCGGTGTGGGCGCGGCTGACAGCCGCGCCCGGGCAGCTGACCTTCGACCCGGGTGGCGGCCTGTCTGGCACGAGCTGCCAGGGACCCGGGGTCCCCTACAGCGCGGGCAGCTCGGGCAAGGGCGCGTGCCAGTACACCTACACGGTCTCGTCGGCGCTTCAGCCGGGCAAGGCATATCAGGCGGCCGTGACGGTCACCTGGCAGGTGACCTGGACCGGCTCGGGCGGCGCGGGAGGAACGATCAACGCGGGGTTGCAGATGCCCTATCCGTTCGCGCTGCGGGTGGCTGAGGGCCAGGCCCTGGTGACCGGGCCATGAGCGGCAACTCCCAGACCGGAAGCCTCGGCACCGTCTTTCACCCCGAGCCTGAGCTGGAGGTCACCGGCGGCCGCCTGCCGCCGCCCGCTCAGCTCCGCAGGCTGCCGCGGCGCCGACGGCCGGCCATGGTCGCGCTCGCCGCCGCGCTGATCGGCGCCGGAGTGCTTGGCAGCGCGGCTCTGTACGCCAGGCAGAATCACCAGGTTCCGGTGCTCCTGGTGATCGCGCAGGTGCCCGTGGGGTCGGTGATTACATCGGCGGACATCGGGACGACCACCGTAGTGGCGGGCCCAGGTGTCCAGGTGATCCCCGCCCGGCAGATGCAGGAGGTGGTCGGCCTGGTCGCGGCGACGTCGCTGCGGCCGGGCACGCTGCTCGCCGCGTCCGAGCTGACCACGTCAGCGCCGCCGGCCGCCGGCCAGGTGCTCGTGCCGGTGGCTGTCCACCCGTCGGTGCTGCCCGCCGAAGGGCTGGTTCCGGGAGACGAGGTCCTGGTGGTAGCGACCCCGGCAGCGGCCGGATCGAACGCGGCTGGCGGAGCGGGATCGGCGCCGATCCTGACCAAGCCGGTCGCTGCCACCGTCCACCTGGTCTCGGCCGGGCCGAACTCCGACGGCCTCGTCGTGGTTGACCTGCTGGTCTCCTATCCGAACGGGATCCCGATCGCGCAGCAGGCCGCGACTGGCCAGATCGCGCTGATCCTCTTGCACCGGAGCGGGTGATGGCGCTTTACGCCATGGTCTCGGCCGGCGGCTCGCCCGGAGTCACCACCGCCGCGCTCGCCCTGGCGCTCACCTGGCCCGCTCAGGTCATCGTGGCCGAATGCGACCCCAGCGGCGGTGACGTGCTCGCCGGCCTGTTCGCCGGGCACCTGCCGGCGACGAGCGGGCTGCTCCCGCTCGCCATGGAAGCCGGCGGGAGCCCCGAGTCGATGGCGGCGGCCATCTGGCAGCAGGTGGTCGATCTGGATGGCGAGCACAGCCGGGTGCTGCTGCCAGGGATCACCGATCCGCGGCAGGCCGCCGGGCTCGCGCCGTCCTGGCCCGCGCTGGCCGGCGCCATGTCCGCCCTGCCGACCGACGTGATCGCCGACTGCGGGCGGCTCGACCCCTACCCGGCCAGCGCGCCGGTGCTTGGCCTGGCGCAGGTGGCCATCCTCGTCCTGCGCCCGACATTGCGCCAGGTGAGCAAGGCGAGGCAGCGGATCGAGATGCTGGCCGAGATCAGAGGCGGGACTCATCAGCTAGTCCTGCTGCTCATCGGCGATGGAACGTACTCGGGCCGCGACGTCTCCGACGCGCTCGGAGTCCCGGTCGCCGGCTCCCTGACGGACGATCACAAGACGGCGAGCGTGCTGTCCGACGGAACCGGCAGCCGCCGGGGGATCGCGGCCCGCCCGCTGCTGCGGTCGGCCAGGCCGGTCGGCCGGGTGCTGCGCGAGACCCTGCCAGGCGCGCTCGAAATCAGCGCCGGAGTCGTCCAGGGCCGGCCGGCATGACGGATCTGCGGGCACCAGGCGCACCTCCGGCCTTCGGCCCCCAGCCGGCACCTCCGGCCTTCGGCCCCCAGCCGGCACAGGCGGCCCTCGGCCCCCAGCCGGCACAGGCGGCCTTCGGGTCTCAGCCAGCACAGCCGCCTGGAGCACAGCCGCCGGGCCAGTGGCCCGCAGCGCAGCAGCCAGCACAGCAGCAGGCAGCACATCAGGTCGCGCTGCACTCTTCGGCGCACCGCCTGGCCAGGACCGCGGCCCCGAATCCGCGTTCGACCGGGCCGCTGCGAGACGCCAGGCTGCGCAACGCCGTCGGCGAGGTCCTCGCCGGCGTCGCCGACCGGCTGTTCGACAATGCCGCGCAGGTCGAGGTGCTGCCGCTGATCAGGGACGCGGTCCTGGTATGGGCCGAGCGCCAGGTGCGGGCCGGGATGCCGGTGCCGTCGCCAGAGGAACGGGAGTCGCTCGCCCAGGCCGTCTATGACCAGCGTTACGGCCTCGGCCCGCTCTCGGCCTACCTGCGCGACCCCGACGTCGAGAACATTGACGTCAACGGCTGCGACCAGGTCTGGATCAGCTACAACACCGGCGAGCGGGTTGGCGGCCCGCCGGTCGCCGACAGCGACGAGGCCCTGATCGCGATGATCAGGAGCTGGGCGGCCAGGGGCGGCCAGACGTCCCGGGACTTCTCCGCGGCAAGCCCGCTGGTCAACGTCGCCCTGACCAGCGGCGCCCGGATGACGGCGACGATGTCGGTCACGCCGAGGCCGTGCATCTCGCTGCGCAGGCACGGTCACCTGGATGTGAGCCTCGGGCGGCTGATGCAGCTGGGCACCATCGACGCCACGCTCGGCGCGTTCCTGGCCGCGGCCGTCAGGTCGCGCTGCAACATCATCGTCACCGGGGGCGTGAACGCCGGGAAGACGACCCTGCTGCGAGCGCTGGCCAGCGAGATCCCGCCGGGGGAGCGGGTCGCCACGCTCGAGTCGGAGTACGAGCTCTTCCTGCACAACATGCCGGCCCATCCGGACGTGATCGCGTTCGAGGCCCGCGAGGCCAACTCCGAGGGCGCCGGCGGCGTGAGCCTGCACGACCTGGTGGCCCACGCGCTGCGGCACAACCCGCAGCGGATCATCGTCGGCGAGGTCAGGCGCACCGAGATCATGCCGATGCTCGAGGCGATGAACTCGGGCCAGGAAGGCTCGATGTGCACGCTGCACGCTAACTCGCCGGAAGAGGCGTTCGACCGGATCCTGATCCTCGGCCTGCGCGGCGGCCTGGCACTGGCGGAGCGGGCCATTCACATCCTGGTCGGCATGGCGGTCGACCTGATCGTTCAGGTACGCAAGCAGTACGACGGCCGCCGGACGGTGCGGTACGTCACCGAGGTGCTCGAGGTGCTGCCGCCGGGTGACACCGAGCGGCCGGCCGTCAACCGCCTGTTCCTGCCGAACGGCCGCGGGCCGGCGATGGCGGCCCACACGCCGTCGCCAGGGCTGCTCGAGCGGCTGGTCGCGGCCGGATTCGACCCGGGTCTGCTTAGCCGGCCGCCGGCCGGCGCCAGGCCGGTAGCCGGGGGAGGCTGGCGGTGATGCTGCTCGCCGCGCTTGGCGGCGCCGCCGTGGCAGGCGGCCTGGTGCTGCTCGTTCTCGAGCTGACCCGACGGGAGCCGCCGCCAGGCATTCCCGCGCGGCGGACGCTGCGCCGGCTGTCGGCCAAGGCGCGCCGCCGGGCCGCCGCGGCCGTGGTGATCGGGCTTGTCGTCCTGGCGGTCACCCGCTGGCCGGTGGCCGCGCTCGCGGCGACCGCCGCCGTCATCGCCATGCCCAGGCTGGCGTTCGTCAGCAGCCAGCGGCAGCGGACCGCGATGCTCGAAGGCCTGGAGCAGTGGGTCAGGCGCCTCTCCGACATGCTCACGGCCAGCCGCGGCCTCGAGGACGCGCTCGAGCTGAGCGCGAAGTCCGCGCCAGCGGCGATCGCCGGCCCGGTCGGCGTGCTGGCCGCGCGCCTGCAGGCCCGGACCGGGACCGAGCAGGCCCTGCGCGCGTTCGCCGCCGAGATCGACGACCTAGCCGGCGACCGGATCGCGGCGGCACTGATCATCGCTTCCGGTCGGCGTGGCGGAGCGGCGCGGGATGTCCTGAGCGCGCTGGCCACCTTACTGGCCAGGGACGTGGCCGCACGCCGGGAGATCGAGGCGGAGCGGGCCGAGCATCGCACGACGGTGAAGTGGATCACCGTGTTCGTGATCGGCTTCACCGTCTTCGCCGTGCTGAATCATTCCTACTCAGCGCCCTTCGGCACGTTCCTCGGGCAGCTCGTGATGGGGCTGGTCGCGCTGCTCTATGCCGCCGGGTTCTGGTGGCTGCACCGGCTGGGCACGATCCCGGCGCCCGGGCGGTTCCTGAACACCCCGGCCGAGCGCGAGCTGGCCGACGGCGCGGCCGGCGCCTGGAGGCCGTGATGAATCTGTGGGTGATCGCCGCGGGCGTGCTGGCCGGCCTGGGCGTCTTCGCGCTCGTCCGCGAGCTGATTCCGCCGACCACGCGGCTCGACGCGGCGCTGAACAGGCTCAATCCGGCGGCAGACTTCCTCGGCGCGCCGGTCTGGGCCGGTTCAGCCGACCTGGCCGCAGCCCCGGGCATGACCGGCGCCACGGGCGGGGCCAGCGGCGCCTTCCACCGCGTCGGCGAGCAGCTCGCGGCGGCAGCGCCCTGGCTGCCGGTGCCGGTGACCGACCTCTCCCTGCTCGGCAAGGACCGCGGATCGTGGCTGGCCAGCAAGATCGCCTGGGGGCTGGCCGGCCTGATCGCCGCGCCGCTGCTCGCCGCGCTGCTCGCCTTCGACGGCGTGAGCCTCCCGCTGCCCGTGCCGGTGTTCGCCTCGCTGGCGCTCGGCGTCTGCCTGTTCTTCGCCCCCGACCTGAACACGAGGGTGTCCGCGCAGCGGCACCGCTCCGATTTCCGCTACGCCCTGGCCAGCTACCTGGACCTGGTAGCGCTTGAGCGGGGCGCCGGAGCGGGCCCGACCGAGGCGCTCGAGGCGGCGGCCGAGATCGGCGGCGGCTGGGCCTTCCAGCGGATCAGGACGGCGCTCGACAACTCCCGCCGGGCCGGGCAGGCGCCCTGGACCGGGCTAGCCGACCTCGCCGCGGAGACCGGCGTGGTCGAGCTGGCCGATCTGGCCGACATCGCCGAAGTGGCCGGCCAGGAGGGCGCCAAGATCCTGCAGACCCTGGCAGCGCGAGCCGAGTCGATGCGAGCCCAGGCACTCTCGGCGGACCGGGCTAGCGCCAACTCCAAGAGCACCACGATGGTCGTGCCCATCGCGCTGCTCGGCGCGGGCTTCCTGATCCTGCTGGTCTTTCCGATGGTCTACCGAATTCTCGGCACGGGATAGGCCCCGCGCCGGACCTACGAAGGAGAAGTGATGAACGAACTCTGGCTGGCCATGCGATACCTGCTCGACCAGGCGCGCGGTCGCGCCAAGGCGGCGCTGCGCGGCGATCTCGAGGCTGGCGCCCTGACGATCGAGTGGATCGTCATCGCGGTATCGGTGGCCGCGGCTGCCGGGATCGCTTACGGGCTCTTCCAGGCATCCATCAACCGCGAAGCAGCCAAGCTGCCGTGACCACGTGCCGGGCCGCCGCCCGGAAGGACCGCCCGATCACGCGCGACGATCGCGGCGCCCTGACGCTCAGCTACGTGATCATCATGCCGGTCTTCCTGCTCGCGCTGATGCTGATCGTCCAGGCGTCGGTCTACTACCTGGCCAGGGAGGCCGCCCTGGCCGCTGCCCGGCAGGGAGCGGACATCGCGCGGGTGCGCGGCGCGTCGACCACGGCGGGAACCAGCGCTGCGCTGCGGTTCGTTCGCTCGGCGGCGTCCGGCTACCTGCTCTCGCCGAGCGCGTCGGCGCAGGGCAGCACCGCTCGCACCGTCGTGATCACGGTGAGCGGGAGGGTGCCGGCCATCTTCCCTGGCCTGGGGATCGACCTGAGCCAGTCCGCCCGGGTCCCCGTCGAGAAATTCACCATTCCCTGAACGAGGCGCAGATCGGAAATGCCCGACACAACCGCCAGGCCGGATCGCTCGGCCGGAAACGCCGCGCTGGAGCTTGTCATCCTGGCGCCGATACTCCTGCTGCTGGTCAGCCTGGTAATCGCGGCCGGGCGTACGTCACTGGCGCAGAACTCGGTCTACGCCGCCGCCAGGGACGCGGCGCGGCAGGCATCGATCTCCCGCTCGCCGGGCGAGGCGATGGCGGAGGCCAGGTCGGGCGCGCTTAACGAGCTGGCGTCGCAGAACCTGCACTGCGCTCCGGCGACGGTCTTGCTGCCCGGAGTGCAGAGCCAGTTCGCGATACCGCCCGGCCTGCCGGCCACCGTCACCGTGACCGTCAGCTGCCGGGTCCCGCTGGCCGATCTGACGCTCCCCGGAGTGCCGGGCACCAAGGTGCTCACGGCGACGTTCAGGTCGCCGCTCGATGTCTTCCGCGGACGGTGATGTCACAGTGACTGTCACACCCCACCTGCATCGTCTTAAGCACAGCCATGGGCAGCACAACGATGAGCAGCACAACTCTGAGCAGCACAACCATGGGCAGCACAGCCATGGGCAGCACAGCCATGGGCAGCACAGCCAGGAGCAGCGGATGACCGAGGACCGCCGCGAGAGCCAGCGGGAAGGCGATCGCGGCTCGCTCACGCTGATGCTGGCCGTGCTGTTCATTGCCCTGCTCGCGCTGGCCGGGCTGGTCATCGACGGCGGTGCCAAGCTGGACGCGGCGAGTAACGCCGCCGCCGTCGCGCAGGAGGCCGCGAGGGCAGGGGCCGGCCAGGTGGACCGGCCGACCGCTTACTCCGGCGGTTCCTTCGTCGTCGATCAGGCTCAGGCCCGCTCCGCGGCGCTCGCGTACCTGGCCACAGCCGGTTACCAGGGCACCGTGGCAACCGCCCGGCGAACAATCCAGGTGACAGTCACCGTCGTGGTTCCGACCAGGGTGCTGTCGCTGATCGGCATCAGTTCGTTCCGGGTGTCAGAATCGGCCACCGCCACGCTGGTGGCCGGAGTGACGGGACCCGGGACATGAGACCGCGCACGACAACCGCGCCGAGACAGCCGGCGCGACCGCCGCTGCGGCGCCCGAGCAGGCTTCCCTCGGTGCTTCGCGGCATGGCGGCACTGATCACCCTGATCGCGCTGGTCGCCGGCCTGCCGGTGCTGCTTTACCGGCTCGGCGGCTCGCCGATCCCTGGTCATCTGCCCAGCCTGCGGCTGATCGCCCATACCCTGGGGAGCCGCGACAACGGCACGCTGTTCCTGGCCGCTGTCAGGGATATCACCTGGCTCGCGTGGGCGGCGTTCTCGATCGCCGTCGTGGTCGAGGTTCAGGCCGTGCTGCGCGGCAGCGCGGCGCCGAGGCTGCGGCTGGCCGGAATGCAGGCGGTGGCCGCCCGGCTGGTGGTGCTCGCCATGCTCGGGATCAGCGGGCCCGCCGCACTGGTCACCGTGGCTCAGGCCGCCCCGGCGGCGCAGGCGGCGACAGAGCATCCGGCGGTCCGGTCCGCCCGTGCCGAGCCGGCCGCCGACGCGGCTGCCGCTGAGCCCGCGGCCGCCGAGCTGGCCAGCCATCAGCTCGCCGACGCGGGGAGGTCGAGCGCTCAGGTGACGACTATGAGTCAATACCGGCTGGTTACCGTCCGCCCGGGCGATTGCCTGTGGACGATCGCCGAGCACTATCTGGGGGATGGCGATCGCTACCCCGAGATCGTCAGCGCCAACCTCGGCCGTGACATGGGCGGCGTCATATTCTCCGACCCGTCGGTGATCTGGCCGGGCTGGGTGCTCCGGCTGCCCGTCACCGACCACGGCACGAGCGCGGGCGCCCCCGCGGCCCACGGCGACGGCGGGGCCAGCCGGGCCGGCCATGGCGGTGCCGCTCACGGTGGTCAGCATTCCGGCGCTGACCGGCCGGGCGGTGCCAGTCACGGGAGACATGATCCGCATCCGGCTCGCGAGCCGGGGTTCCGCCACCCGCATCCGGCGGCGTCGGCCACCCCGGCCGAGCCGCCGGCCGGTCAGGGACAGGCTGCGGGCCGTCCAGCGCCGGCGAGCGAGCCAGCCAGGCCCGCCGAGGTGCCGCCGATCGCCGTCTTCGCCGCGGGGATGCTGGCTGGCGGCGCGGCCGCCAGCCTGGCCAGGATGCGCAACCGGCAGCGCCAGTTCCGGCGGCCGGGACGGCGCATTCCGCTGCCGGACGCGGCGCCCGTGATCGCGGCCGAGCAGCGGCTGCGGGCGGACGCCGGATCGATCCCGGCGAACTGGCTCCGAGCGGCCCTCAGCGAGCTCGGCGCTGGCCTGGCCGAGACCGGCCAGCAGGTCCCCGAGATCGCCGCGGTCCGCATCCGGCCGCAGCTGATGGAGATCCTGCTGGCCAGCCCGGCCAGCGAGCCACCGCCGCCGCCGTTCACCGTACCGGCCGGCCGACAGGGCATGACCTGGCGGCTGTCCATCCCGCAGGACGCGCCGGAGTACCCGAGCACGCCCGCGATCACCGGCGATCTCGCGCCCGGGCTGGTCACGATCGGGGTCGCCGACGGCGGCTACCTGCTCGCCGACCTGGAGTACCTGGGCGTCACCCTGGCGTACGGGCCGCCGGTGCTCGTTGACCAGGTGCTGGCGACGGCGGCCGCCGAGCTCGCCACCTCCGAGCTGGCCGGCTGGTACGACCTGATCCTGATCGGATTCCCTGAGCTCAGGCTGGCGGGCAACCGCAGCACCTGCTGCGACGATCTGGCCACGGCGCTCGACCTGGCGGCGGTGAAGGCCGTCACGCTGCGCCGCAGGCTGGGCGATGCCGGACCGGCCGCGGTGCGCAGGCTGCGGGTCTCCGACCCCGGCGACGAGGACTGGGCGCTCACCCTGCTCGTCAGCAGGATCGCGCCGACATCGGCCGAGCTCGCGATGCTGACCGACCTGGTCAGCGGACCAGGCGGTGCGGCGGCTCTGCTGCCCGGCGATGGCGTTCTGGCCGAGTCGCCGGGAACGGTGGACCTGGAGATCGGCTACGAGCCCGGGCAACCAGGCGGAATGGTCGCACGGATCATGCCGCTCAGCCTGCAGGCGTACCCGCAGCCGCTCACCGACGCCGACTACCGCGCCCTGACCAGCCTTTTCGCGATCGCTGCCGAGGACAGCGACGTCGCGGCCGATGAGCCGCCGTACGACGGATCGAGCTGGCCGCCCGCCGGGCCGGCCGGCCTGACAGCCGATCTGGCAGCCGACGACCTCGATCCCCGGACCGACGGCAGCATGCTGGCCGATGGAAACATGCTGGCCGACGGCAGCATGCTGGCCGGAGGCGGCACCCTGGCCGATGGCAGCACCCTGGCCGATGGCGGCACCCTGGCCGGCGGCGGCACCCTGGCCGATGGCAGCACCCTGGCCGATGGCAGCACCCTGGCCGGAGGCAGCACCCTGGCCGGAGGCAGCACCCTGGCCGGAGGCAGCACCCTGGCCGGAGGAGGCACCCTGGCCG
>DATNIU010000247.1:0-12436 GCA_035604275.1 Streptosporangiaceae bacterium
CGCCGAGTACCTGTTCCAGGCGGCCCTGGCCCGCGAGCTGCCCGCGCGCAAGTCCTTCGGGGTGCTCGTCAGCGTTCCGTTCTCTATCCCGCACTTCTGGCTCGAACTAATGGTCGGCGCTAGCTGGCACGCGATCGACCCGCACTTGATCAGGATGCTAGCGCTGCGCGGGCTCGTCGATCAGCAGGCCTGGCCGCCGCACCGCACCCTGGGCGGCGCCGCATGGCGCCTAGCCGACCGTGACCTGCCGCTGGCCGAGCACAACGGCGTCGAGATTCCGTGCTCGATGCCCACCAAGCCGTGCTAGGCGAGCCGCCCGCGTAGCGAGCCGTTGCCGTCAGGGTGCGCCCGCGTCCGGCCTGTTCAGCACGATCCGCTCCTCCATGTAGGCGCGGCGGGCCTTGGCGCTGATGAAGTCGAACGCTGCGATCGGACGGTGCCGTGACCCGCTATCGGCTTCGGCGCAGGACGGTATGCAACTGACCTGGGCATCGAAATTGGGCTGATGGAAGAACGCCAGCGAGTAGCGCGGCCGCCGCGCGGCGTCAGGCGGCGGGTTCACCACGCGATGCACGGTGCTCGACCACTTGTCGTTGGTCCACCGGGCCATGAGGTCACCGATGTTCACGACGAACGTACCGGGAACCACCGGCACGTCGACCCATTCGGTTTCCTGATGCCATACCTGCAAGCCGCTCGTGATCTCGTCCTGGCGCAGCACGGTCAGGGTGCCCCAGTCGCTGTGCGCGCCTTTACGCAACTGTCCTGATTTCGGGGAGGTGAGCTGCGGGGGGTAGAAGTTAGCGGCGAGGCTGCTCATGTGCGCGTCGAACTTGTCGTCGAACCAGTGCCGCGACAGGCCAAGTGCCAGCGCCAAGACGCCCATGATCTCGATCGCCAGGCGCCCCATCTCCGTGTAGTAGGCGTCGCACGCCTCCTGGAAACCCGGCAGAGCTGGCATCTTGTTGGGCAAGGTGAGCCGCGGATCGGCGCCGTCGGGCAGCGGTCGGCCGGAGCGGTGATCGCCAAGCCGGTTCAGCACGAAAGACTCCACCAAGTCGGGGCTGACCAGGAAGGTAGCTTCCGCGTCGGCGCCATCGCGTGGCCGGGCCGGCCAGGAAAAGCCGCGCGAGAGCGGATCGGCCGGATCGGCGAGCAACTCGAGCTTGGCCTCCTGCGGCAATGCGAAGAACTCCGCGACCGCCGTCAGCATGCCATCCACCACGGCGCGGGGCACCCGATGCCCGCTGACCACGAAAAATCCGCTCGACCGGCATGCCTGCGCCATGGCCTCGGCGAGTACCAGCTGATCCGCCGGCGAGCCTTCGTAGGCAGACGTCATGTCGATCACCGGGACGTAGCCAGCGATGAGTGTCACCGCCTCGTGTGGCGAGCGCTTGTCAGGTGCTTCGAGGCGGGGCGCTTCGAGGCGGGGCGCTTGGGCCAATGCCTCGTAGGTCGAATCCAGCCCGGCGCGTACTGCGGCCGCGAGCCGACTCAGCGACCCGTCGTCCATGACCAGCGCGGGGACAAGCTGTATGCAGCCAGGACCGGGCTGGACGAGCGCGTCGTGCGCCCTGATCGCCTCCACCACCTCGGTGATGGCCGGTCCGTCCAGCGGTTCTCCCTCGTAGCTGAGCCGGATCGCCCGGAAGCAGCCGACGCCGCCTGTACCAGTGACCAGCGGGTGGTCGGACAGGCCGGAGATGATGCCGGTGAGCTGAGCGGCGACCCCCCGCCCGCGCTCGATCGCGTTGAGCTCGTCCATCTGCTCGATCGTCGCGATGATCGCGGCTGAGGTGGCCGGGGTGCCGGCCTGCGTCTCGGCGTGCGTCAGCGCGGCATCGGAGCGCTCGAATCGCTCGCAGATCTGATCTGAGGCGAGCACGGCCGCGACGGCGCATGTACCGTTCGTGAGCCCCTTGGAGACGATCAGCACGTCGGGAGGCACCTGCCACCGCGCGGACGCGAAGTACGTTCCGGTCCGCCCGAAGCCTGTGGCGACCTCGTCGGCGACGAGCAGGAAGCCATAGTGCTCGCGCAACCGCTGGATGGCGTCGAGCATGGGCTGACCGACTTCGAAGGCTCCGGTCCCGAGCACCGGCTCGACGACCAGCGCCGCGACCTGCTGGCCTTCGGCGGCCAGCAGCTGCTCAAGCTCAGCGGGATCGGTGTGGCTCACGTGTCGCACGAGACTCTGGTCGACGCTGTAGTACGACTGGCCGAGCGGCGAACCGGTCAGCCCGTGACTGCCGTACGTCAGGCCGTGATAGCTATTGCGGAATCCGACGACCACTCGCCGCCGGAACTGGCGGTGCAGCGACCAGTACTGCCTGACCAGCTTCATCACCAGGTCGTTCGCCGCGCTGCCCGAAGTGGAATAGATCACGCGCCCGAAATGGTCGGCTCCGCAGAGGTCAAGCAGCGCCCGCGAGGCACGGATAGCCGGCTCGTGCGCCGACCGGAACAAGGTGAGGTACGACGCGTCAAGCAGCGCCGCGGCGATCGCGTCAGCGATGGGTTTGTTGCCGTAGCCGAGGTTGACGTTCCACAGGCCGCTCGTGCCACAGGTACGCCATCGCCCGTCGGCGAAGAGGATCTCGGTGCCGCGCGCCCGCACGGCCGTTCGCTCCGGGCGACCGAAGCTGCTCGGCGGGCCGAGTAGCTCCCAGAGGGGGGATCTGGCTCCCGACGTCATGTGCCCGCTCCTTCCTGAGCTTCGGTCGGCCAGGTCAGGACGAGATCCCGGAGGCCGTAGATCAGCATGTGGTGCAGGAAAGAAAGCTCGTGTTCAGGCGTCGCGAGCGCGAGGCCAGGCAGCTGACGTGCCAGCGCCGTGATCGCCGTGGTCACTTCGACCTGGGCGAGCACCGCTCCCAGGCAGTGGTGCGCGCCATGGCCGAACGCGAGGTGGCCTGCTGCCTCCCGAGCGATGTCGAAGGTGTCCGGGCTGGCGTAAACGGACGGATCGCGGTTGGCCGTCGGCAGGTGCACGACAACGGCGTCCCCCGCGCGGAGTACCTCGCCGCCGACGACAACCTCGCGGGTGGCCACCCTGGTCACGCCGTGCTGCACCAGCGTCCAGTACCGCAGCGCCTCGCGTACCGCTGGCCCGGCCCACCGGCCGGGATCGCCTCGCAGGAGGTCCCACTGCCGCCGATCGCGCAGCAACGAGTAGACAGTGAGGGCGAGCAGGCCGACGGTCGTCTCCAATCCGGCGACCAAGATCAGATTGGCGATCGCGACCGCTTCGTCGCCGGTGAGAGCGCCACTATCGCGAGTCCGGGCGAGTACCCCGATCAGGTTGTCCCGGCCCCGCGTCTCCGGCGACGCGAGCAGATCCGTCAGGTACCTGGTGAGCTTGACGTTGGCGGTCATCCGGCTCGCCGCCGACGCGTCGTGCCGCTGGAGCCGCCTGGTGCAGGCGCCGAACAGCTCCTGGCCGGCGGCCGGAACGCCGAGCAGCTCTGCGACGACACCGCCGTGCAGCGGTACGGCGACGTCGCTCACCAGGTCGAACGAACCGTTCCGGCGAGCGGCCGCCAGGAACTGACCGGCGAGCGCGACGATGAACGGCTCGATGGCCTTGACCCCGCTTGGGCTAAAGCCCGCGGCCACCACCTTGCGCAGCCTGGTGTGCTCGGGCGCGTCCATGGACACGAAATGCCCGGGGACCCTGGTACGCAGCGCCAGCGGGAAGTTCGGGTAGTCGGTGCGCGATGAGTCTGAGCTGAATGCCGAGTCGGCGAGCACCTGCCGGGCATCGTGAAAACTGGTCACCAGCCACGCCTCGCCGCCGTAGGCGAGCCGGGTCCGCCGCGGGCGGCGGGACGGGTCATGGACGTAGGCAGCGGGCGGGTGCGAAGGATCCGTCCGGGCGGAGGGAAAGATCAGCTCCTTCATGACCGGTCGGCCTGTCGGACGGAGCGGATGCGCTTGCCGGTCTCGGTCCGGTTGAGCTGGTCGCGCACCTCGATCCGGCGCGGCACCTGATAGGGCGCCAGCCGGGCGCGGCACCAGCCGAGCACCTCGGCCACCGGCACGTCAGCCCGCAGCGTAACCGCGGCGACGGGTACCTGGCCGCGAACCTGATCTGGTTCGGCGTACACCTCGGCGTCGATGACGCCAGGATGCTCGACCAGCACCGCTTCCACTTCCTCCGGGCTCACCTTCCGCCCGGCCACGTTGATGACGTTGGCGACCCGGCCCTTCAGGCGGACCCGCCCGCCGTGGAGTTCGGCTAGGTCGCCGGTGCGATACCAGGCGCCATCAGCGCGCAGCGGGCCGAGCCCGGCCGGGGTGAGGTACCCGGCCGCCAGCGACGGGGTGCGCAGCACCAGCTCGCCTTCGGACGTGCTCGCGTCCACGCCGTCGAGCAGCAGGCCGGCGTCGCCGGGCGGCTCGCTGCCCTGGACCGCCGACAACGTGACCGCGCCAGCTTCCGAGGACCCGTAACAGTTGTGCAGCTCGAACCGATGCCGGCTGGTGATCGCGAGCACGCTCCCGGCCGGCAACGGCGCGCCCGCCGAGATGGCCTGGTCCAGCGGGCCGAGATCGGCCGTCGCCCCGGTAGTCGCGTCCTGTGCCAGAAGCTGGTAGAGCGCCGGGTGGCCGACCAGCGTGTCGGCACCTTCGCGATGCGCCGCCCGGGCGAGCTGCGAGGGAATGACGCGCGGGCCGGCGTAATAAACGGAGCCACCGAGGCGCAGCGGTGCGATAAGACCGTAGTTGAAGCCGTAGACGTGCTGCACCGGCGCGCTGACCAGCACACGACTCCCCGCGCCCAGGCCCAGCCTGGCGCTGACCAGGCTGGCGTCGGAAAGCACCGCGTCGCTGCCGCGCACCACGCCCTCAGGGCGGCCGGTCGAGCCCGAGGTGAAGAAGACCTGCGACCGGGCGGGGACCCCGTCGATGCGGGTTGCGGGAAGCCCGGCTGTCGCGTGCAGGCCGAAGCGGTCGTCGCCGTAGTCCGCGCGGGCCGGCGAGTGCGCCCTGACCACGATGCCGTCCAGGGTGACCTTGACCGCCGGGTCCAGGTGCATGACCGGCCGATCGGCCAGGTCGCCGGCCAGCGCGGTGACGGCCGTGGCTGCCGCGTCGGTGACCGTGCTGATGACCGGGCCGGGCGCCTGCCGGACAATCCAGGCGGCGAGCCGCTCGGCCGCTTCGAACAGGTCGGCGCCGGTCCACCGGCCGCGGGCCGACGCGAGCGTAGCTGTCGCCAGACCGGCTCGCATGCCTTCGGCGAGACTGGTCATAACGCCACCTCAGCCATCGATGCGACAACGCATACGCCGGGCAGGCGCGGAGCGCTGGTACCGACCAGCACGGTGCGGACCCTGGCCGCGAGCCCGGCGCTTACGTCGATCGCGGTATCGCCTACGAACAGCGCTTCGTCGGCGCTCAAGCCAAGCAGCGCTATCGCGGCGAGCAGGCCATCGGGGGCTGGCTTGGGCGCCGACACGTCCTCGCGGGCCACGAGCAGCTCAATGCTCAGCCCGGATCGGCTGAGCATCGCCTGTGCTCCGGCCCGCGACCGGCCGGTGCACACGCCGGATCGAATTCCGGCCACGTCGAGGCGGGCAAGCATCTGCGGGACGTGCGGCATCGGGCGCACCGGGCCCACAGCGAGCTGAGCGGCCAGCGCCTGGTCGTACGCCGCCGCCACGTCTTCTAGCAGTCCGGGGCCAGCCAATTCGGCGATGGTGCCAAGGTCGGTACCGCGCTGGGCGGCGCGCAGCGCGGCACCGGTAGGCCGGGGAATACCAGCGGCCTCGCACGCGGCCCGCAGGCAGCGAGCGTGGATGTCCCAGGCGTCGAGCAGCGTGCCGTCGAGGTCGAAGATGACTCCGCGAGGCGCCGGTCCGGGGAGGCGGACCCCGGAATCCCCTGGCCTGGCGGTCATCGTCGGCCATCCAGCCCGGCATCGCGGGCCGTCGGCGTGTCCCGCCCGACCGCCAGCGCCGCGTTGATCATCGGAAGCGCCAGGGCCGCGCCGGATGCCATGCCGAGGTGCAGGTCGGCGTCGATCAGCGGGCGCAGCCCGAGCGAGCTCAGCACCAGCCGGTGGCCCGGCTCGCGCGAGAGGTGAGCGGCGACCAGATAGGAGCTGACCGCCGGGCACAGCCGGGTGGCGAGCATGGCGGCGACGGCGGTGATGTAGCCGTCGAGCACCACGAGCATGCCGCGCTCGGCCGCTCCGAGTATCACGCCGACGTTGCCGGCGATCTCGAAGCCGCCGAGTGCCGAGAGCAGCCTGACCGGTTCGCCCGGCACCGAAGCGGTGCGCACCAGAGCGGCGTCCACTAGACGCCGCTTGTGCGCCAGCTGGGCCGGGCCGATGCCGGTCCCGGTACCCACGGTCGCGCTGGGCGCCTGGCCGAGCAACCGCGCCGCCAGGGCCGCCGCGGCCGTGGTGTTGCCGACGCCGATTTCGCCGATCGCCACCAGTCCCGCATCGGGTATCGACGCGACGTGGTCACATCCGTTCTCGATCGCCAACCTGGCCTGGTCCACACTCATCGCGTCGGCCATGCTGATGTCCCGCGTGCCCGCGCCGACCTTGAACCGCTGATGGCCGACGGGTTCTGTCAGCCCGAAGTCGGCCAGGTACACCGGGGCCGCCGCGTACGCCGCGAGCAGGTTGACAGGAGCCCGGCCCGCGTCGATCAGCCTGGCGACAGCTGAAGTCGTGGCCGAGCCGAACGCTGACACCCCGCGGGCGGCCACGCCGTGATCGCCCGCGAGCACGCTGACCGCGGTCGGCAGCGGTCCTGGCGCCTGTTCGGCTCTGATGGCCGCCACCTTCCGGTACACGGCGTCGAGTTCGCCGAGGCTGTCGGCCGGCCGCGCCAGCGTGAGCTGGCGCACCTGCGCCAGCCGCGCGAACCGGTGATCGGGCGGCCGGACGCGGTCGGCCGCCACCCGCGAGCCCGGGTTCATGGCGTGCTCCCGGTGAGCGTGCCGAGCAGCGCCGACATGGACGCGGTGAACCTGGCGTTGGAGAACTCGGTCAGGATGCGCTCGCGGGCGGCGGCCCCGCGTCTGGTAGCCGCGGCCGGATCGGCCAGCGCCTGCTGCAGGGCGCCCGCGAGAAGGCCGGGATCTATCACACGGCTGGTCGGCGGCCCGGCCGCCGGCACCCGGTAGCCGAACTCCTCAGTCGGCATGAGCTCGCTCAGCGAATCGACCGTGCTGGCCACCACAGGGCGGCCGAACGCCATCATCTCGGCGCAGACATAGCAGAAACTCTCCCACAAGCTAGGCACCACACCGACATCAGCTATCGACATCCAGGTGAGCGCGGTGCGCCGGGATGTTGGCCCGGTGAAGGTGACCTTTGCCGTCAGCCCGAGCTGATCGGCGAGCCGGGCGAGGTGACTGGCCTCTGGTCCGACCCCGATGATCACCAGGTGCAGGCCGGGCCTGTCTACGGCGGCCACGGCCCGCAGCAGCGGGTCAAATCCCTTCACCGGCACGAGCCGGCCGCAGGCCACCACGAGGCGGCGGCAGGCCGACGGCAATGATCGTCGTAGCTGGTCAGCTTCCGCCGCGGCGCCGGCGATCGAGGCGATCTCGCGGGTGTCCACGCCGAGATGGATGACGCTGCTAGCCCGCGGCAGTCGCGGGTAGTAACTGCCGATCGCGTCGGCCAGAGCACGGGAGATGAAGACCGTGTGGTCGCTTGACCGCAGCGCCTTTTCCTCCAGCTCGAACAGGTCACCTGCGGTAGCGTTCACGCCGCTGGTCACCCGGTGCTGATCGCGGTCGTACGCGGTCAGCGTGCGGAAGTCCTGCAGCAGAATGTTGACGAGCGGGACGCGGTACTGCCGGGCCAGCAAGGACGCCTCCGGGCAGCAGAAGAGGTCCGGAATGGCGACAGCATCCGGCGGCCCGTCCTGCCCGGCCAGCGACAGGGCCGCGCGGTACAGCCCGCGGTGTACACGGATGCTGGCATCGGACAGCGAGGTGTCCTCGTTGTAGACGACGGTGGTGGCGACGCGGACGATCGTGACGCCGTCCAGGCATTCCGTCCGGTCCGTGTCGCCGTGGGGGTCGGCCGAGATCACCGTTACCTGCCATCGGTTTGCCGCCAGCCCGGTCGCCAGGTTGCGGGCGACCGTGCTCGTGCCGCCGACGATCACCGGCGGGTATTCTCGCGAGAACACGGTCAGCCGCCGTGCTGGCCCGGGGGGACGACCCCCCGGAACCCCCCGCAGCGCCGGCCCGGGGGGACGACCCCCCGGAACCCCCCGCGGGCCGCCGGTCAACTGGCCGGTCAACTGGCCGACACCTTGCTGATCAGCACGTCGCCGAGCACCAGCAGGTCAAGGCCGGTGTTCAGGAAACAACGCATGGCGTCGGCCGGCGTCTCCACGATCGGCTCGTTGTTGTCGTTGAACGAGGTGTTCAGCAACAGCGGGATCCCGGTGCGGCGTTCGAACGCCGCGAGCAGAAGGTCCAGCTTGGGGCTGAGCTCGGGCAGCACGGTCTGCAGCCTGGCCGACCCATCCACGTGCGTCACGGCCGCGATGACCTCGCGCTTGTCCGGCCGCACCGCGGGCACGAGCAGCATGTAGGGGGCCGGGACATCGGTCGTGAAGAACTCGCCCTGCCGGTGCTGCCGCACGATCGGGGCGAACGGCCGGAACGGCTCCCGGTGCTTGACCTTGGCGTTGATCCTGTCCTTCATGCCCGCTGGCCGGGGATCGGCCAGGATGCTGCGATTGCCCAGTGCCCGGGGCCCGACCTCGGACCGTCCCTGGAACCAGCCGATCACCGCACCCCGATCGAGTTCCGCGGCGACCGCTTCACAGATGTCTGCGGGCCGCTCGGAGCGGATCAGCCCGGCCGCTCCGGCGATCGCCGTTTCGATCGCCGCCCCGTCGTATTCGCGGCCGAGGAAGGGAGAGAACGGCTCGCACGCTGGCTTCCACGGGTGGCCTCCCATCTCGTGGTATCCGTGGAGCGCGGCGCCAAGGCCGGTACCGCTGTCACCGGCGGCCGGCACGATGTGCAGTTCGTCGAATGGCGTCTCTTCGAGGATCTTGAAGTTGGCGACGCTGTTCAGCGCCACCCCGCCGGCCAGGCAGAGGCGGCGCTCCCCGGTCTGGCCATGCAGCCAGCGGGCGATGTGCAGCACGATCCGCTCGATGTTCTGCTGTACCGCGTAGGCGAAGTCGGCCCTGATCTCGTCACTGGTCTGCTGGCTGCCGGCCCTGCGGAGTTCTTCGTCGACGAACGAGCGCATCCGGATCTGGTCGGCGACGGACTGCCTGAACTGGCCGTCCCGCAGCATGTAGGTGGCGGCGAGGTCCTTGACGTACCGGGGGCTTCCGTAGGCGGCAAGGCCCATGGTCTTGCCTGGCTCTCCCATCCCGCCCGGGCCGACGAACCCGATGGACTTCGACACGATCTCGTACATCCAGCCGACCGAGTCCTCGTACGGATCTTCCGAGCGCACATCGGTCAGCGTGACCCGGCCAGCCTGGGCGGCGATCGGCCGCAGCCCGTCGCCGTCGGCCATATAGCAGGTGATCGTCTCACCGAACAGGCCTTCGTCGGTGTGCACGCTGCTGCCGCGCCCGTCCATGACGAGCACGGCGCACCGGTCGAAGGGCGAGGAGTAGAACGTGCTGGCCGCGTGCGACAGGTGGTGCCCGATCCACCGGATGCGGTCGCGCATCCGCAGCACGTAGACCGGGTTGATGAAGTCGTTGGCTATCACCAGGTCGATGTCGTCCAGCCGCAGCCCAGCCTCATCGAGCACGTACTGGGCGGCCAGGCACCGCTGCAGCCGCGGACCTAGCCCGAAGGCGAGCTTGACCCTGGTGAGCCGTTCCTCCTCAACCGCCGATACGACCTTGCCGTCCACCACGACGCAGGCGCAGAAATCATGGTGCGATCCACCGAGGCCAAGCACTCGCACTTTGCTTCCCTTCTCTGGCCTTGCATGGTCAGGTGGCGCTGGCTAGCCGCCGTCCAGCCGCGCGACGACGTCGGCGAATGGCCGCATCTGGGCGGCGGGCACGACCCAGTAGCTGATGCCCAGCCGGTCGCGCAGGCGCAGCAGTTTGTCGCAGATCTCGTCGACGGATCCGACCAGCGTGAGCGGTGAGGCCAGGGCATCATCACCGGACAGGCCGAACATCCGGGTGAGCACGCGGCTGGCGTAGCGGTCGCGGTCATCGGTGATCGCGCACGCGTGGACGAGGACGCTGAACTCGATGTCGTCGAACCTGTCGCCGGCATCGGCACGTATCCAGCTCACCCGCTCGTCGAACCGGCAGAGCATCGCCGACTGACCGAACTCGCTGCCCTTGCCCGAGTTCGACAGCCGGGCACCGAGAGAGATCACATCGGCCTGGGCGGCGGCCACGGCCAGCATCCTCCGGCCGCCGCCGCCCAGCACCCACCGCACCTGGCCCGGCGGCGGGATCGGCTGGCCCACCGCCTCGTGGACCGTGTAATAGGTGCCATGGAAGGTGACGCTGCGGTCCTGCCAGAGTTTCTTGAGTATCGTCACGGCCTCGTCCAGGCGGGCGATCCGTTCGGCTGCCGGTGCCATCGGCAGGCCGGCCCGGCGGTAGTCGGTCGCGAGCCAGCCGGCGCCAAGGCCGACTTCCAGCCGGCCGGGGGCGATCTGAGCGAGCGTCGCCAGCTCCTTGAACAGCACGGACGGCAGCCGCAGATCCGCCGCCAGCATCAGCGTGCCCAGCGAGATCCCCGAGGTGGCGCAGGCGGCGATCGTCAGCGCCACCAGCGGCGCCCACTCCTGCCCGAGATGATCGGGCACGCACAGGCACCGGTAGCCGAACGCCTCGGCGTCGATTGCCTGCTGCCGCCAGGTCTTCCCATCCCGGGCGGCGCTGGCCAGAACGCCGAACCGGAACCTGCGGTCCCCGGTCACGGCTGGCTCCGGGCCGGGGGCTCAGGGGCCATCCTGCGGTACGCCGAAGGCCTGCGCCGGTCCAGGCTCCACAGGCCGGTGCCACGGTACCTCCGCAGGTCGTCGATGTCGATGTCGACAAGACGCAGACCCGGTGCCGCGTCGGCGACGTAGACGGTGTGGTCACGTGGCCGGTTGCCAGTGACCGCAACCCCGTCGAACACGCACGACCGGCCGTTCATGACCGGCCTTGGATAGTTGGCGAGCCCGACGGCGACCATGTTCTCGAAGGCACGGCAGCGCAATTGTCCGAGCCGGTCGTCGCAGAGCAGGCAGGCGTTCGGAGAGACGATCAATTCGGCTCCGTCGAGCGCTAGCTCGCGCGCGGATTCGGGGAACTCCCGGTCGAAGCAGATCATCACGCCAATGCGGACGGGTCCGCTCCTGGTTACCAGCGTGGCGGCATCGAATCCGGGGCCGGCCTCAAGTTCCCGCTCCCAGGTGAAATCACAGAGGTGGACCTTGTCGTGGATGAGGACCACCTTTCCGCAGGCGTCGATGACCGCGGCGCAGTCGCGCGGTGCCTGGTCGCCACGGCGCATGAATGTCGTCACGATCGCCAGCTCGTGGTCGGCGGCGATCTGCCGGAAGGCCAGCACCCAGGTGCCATCGATGTCTTCCGCCTGGCTGAGCCAGCGGTCCCTGGCCGGGCCGGTGGCCGGGCAAGCGGCATAGCCGACCTGCCAGAGCTCGGGGAAGACAATGAGATCGGCGCCGCCGGCTCGGGCATGCGCGCATGCCTGCTCGGCCGTTGCCAGGTTGGCTGCCGGATTCCCTGGACTGGCCCGCAGCTGAGCCAACGCGAGCCGCATGTCACACCGCCTCTGCGGGCGGCTCGAGCATCTCCTCGATGGCGACCGGTAGGCTCCGCGCCGCCGACGAGATGGCCGCCTGGACGATCGCCAAGGTCAGCAGGTTGTCGGCTGCCTCGCCCCACGGCCGAGCTCCGGTGCGAAGCGCGGCGACGAAGTCATCGAGCGGTCCACTGACCTGCGTCACCAGGTCGGTGACCGGCCCGGGCGCCGCCACCCGTGGCTGCGGCCTGCTCGGGTCGGCGAGCGTGCAGTCCGGTTCAGTGTCCCCGGTCCAAGCGCACGAGCCAAGTTCGCCGTCGACCCGCCAGCGACCCGCCCAGGACGTCAGGGCGCCCCGGGCGCACCACGAACCGGTGTAGCTGTAGGACACGCCGCCGTCGAATGTCACGGTGGCGACAGCCGCCGCCCCCTGCGCGAACCAGCTGTGGGCGGGGTTGAACTCGGTCGCGCAGACCGTCAGCGGCCTGCTGCCGATCAGGAACCGGGCGGCATCGAATGCATGCACCGCCATGTCGAGCAACAGCGGGTGCCGCATCCCCTGGCGGAACCCGGACGCGGGATGGGATTGCCGGAATTCGGTAGTCACCATGCTGAGCTGGCCGAGCTGCCCGGCCAGCCGGGCCAGCTCGACCAGCCCGGCATCGTAGCGGCGGGCCTGCGCGACCATCAGCAG
>DATNIU010000248.1:0-9416 GCA_035604275.1 Streptosporangiaceae bacterium
GCACGGTGGACTTCAGCCGGGTCACCGACTGGTCGCAGCCGCCGGCGTTCGACTGGGACGGTCCGCCGCCCGCCGGGCTCAAGCTGCCGGCCGCGAACGACGAGCCACGGTAGCCAGCGATTCGGGATTACCCTGCCGGTAAGCCCGCGAGCCTGCCCCGCCCGCGCGAGCCTCTCGGCGGCCTGAGCGCCGTAACCGTGCCCAGACCGGCAGCGAACGTAGCGGAGCATCGCGAGGATTCGCCGCGAGCTTGGAGTCTCAGCTCACCTTGCGCTCGTGAGGTCATGCGGTTCGGGCCAGCACGCGCTGCTCGGTCACCGAGCCGGGCTGGTTCGCCAGCTCAATGTGAACCTCATTGCCCGGCTCGGACAGGTAGAGGCCGATCGCCTCAGCGAGCGCCTCCCACAGCTCGTCCATATCGGCACCGGACGCGAAGCAGCCAGGAAGCTCGGCAACCTCAGCCCACAACTCATGACCCGGTTCCTCGTGGATGCGGACTGTGTAGGTGAGGTCGCTCACTGGGCGCCGCCTCCCTTCAGTCCTGCTTCGCGGAGTATCGCTGCCGTCAGGCCGGGCGGATATCCTCCGGCGCTCTTGTCGTGCGGAAGAGTGATCGGCCGGTGCCCCGGCTGGTCATCTTCACTACGTGCTTGCCGCCAAGAGTCTCTGTCCAGCCGTTTGTCTCCAGGAGCAGCCTTAACGACCGCTGGTTGTGCGCCCGCTGGCGCCCCGGCTTGCTTACGTGCTAGCCCTGCCTCTGAGTGTATGGGGCGGTGTATGGGGCGGACGCCGAGCGATGCTAGCAGCCGGTGACCTGGAGGAAGTACGCACGTTAAGGCAACCCTGGTTGCGAGCATGCACGGGATGCGCTTCTCCCGGTGGAAGCAGGGCTAGCCTGCCGCACCGAGCGTGGATCGCAGATCGGTCAGGCTTGTGCGGGCTCGTGGCAGCGGTAGCGGCGTCTCGTCTCGTAACCTGCCGGTATGGCGGCGGTGGAGGTGATGGACGGCGAGGTCGTCCGGCGTTGGTTCCGCCTGGCAGCGCAGGAGCTTGGCCACCGGCGGTCGGCCATCGACGGGCTGAATGTCTTCCCCGTGCCGGACGCCGACACCGGCACGAACCTGTACCGGACGATGGTCTGCGCGGCCGACGCGGTCGCCGGCCTGCCATCGCAGGCCGGCCCGGCGGAGGTCTGGCGGGCCGCGGCAGGCGCCGCGCTGCATGGTGCGTGCGGTAACTCGGGGATCATCGTCAGCCAGCTGCTCCGTGGCCTGGCCGACACCTGCGGGCCTGCCTCGCCCTGTGACGGCAGGGTCCTCGGTATCGCGCTGATGAACGCGGCGGCCCTGGCGAGGGCCGCCGTGCAACGCCCAGCCGAGGGAACCGTGCTGACCGTCGCCGACGCGGCAGCCCGGGCCGCCGTGCGGGTGACCAGCCTGGCCGAGGTGACCCGCGAGGCGGCGGTCGGTGCCAGGCTGGCGCTGGCGAGGACCGAGCAGCAGCTCGCGGTGCTGGCGGCCAGCGGCGTGGTCGATGCGGGCGCCGCGGGGCTCTGCGTGGTACTCGACGCGCTGAGCGCGGCCATCAGCGGAACGGCGCCAGGTGGATATGCCGTGCCTGAGCCGGCCGGCGGCCGGGGGGTCAGCGCGGCCCGGCTGGCGGCTGCCGCGCTCGCGTCGGCGCCCGCGTCGGCCTCGGCGTCGGCCTGCGCTTACGAGGTCACGTTCATGATCGACGCCGCCCACTGGCAGGTGCGGGAGCTGCGAGACCGGCTTGACCAGCTCGGCGACTCGCTGGTCGTCTCCGGCGGCGACCCGCTGTGGCACGTGCACGTCCACGTGGCGGACCCTGGCGCGGTCATCGAGGCCAGCCTGAGGGCGGGCCGGCCGAGCCGGATCACGGTGACGTACCTGCACGGGCCGGGAGCGATCGGTCCCGGCCCTGCCCAGGCGAGCGCGGCCTCGGGAGCGGCGGTCGCCGGGTCGTCAGGCGAGGCTCGCGGCCCGGCCGCTGGCGGGCACCGGGTGCTGGCCGTCGCGCAGGGAGCTGGCCTGATCCGGCTGCTCCGCGACGCGGGTGCCGTGGTCGCGGACGACCGGGATCGTGCCGAGTGGGATTCCAGCGTTCCCGATGCCGCTCGACCGACCGAGGCGAAGATCATTATCGTGCCTAACAATTCGCCCGTGCCGGTCGCCGCTCGCTCCGCCGGTCACCCGGCCCCTGGCGTCGCCGACGCCGCCGGGGTTCACGGGTCGGCGGACCGGCAGGTGATCGAGGTGGGAAGCACCGTCCAGACGATCGCGGCCCTGGCCGTCCATGACCCGGATCGTGACCTAGCCGATGATGCGGCCGCGATGCGCCGTGCGGTGGCCGGAATGCGCCACGCCAGCGTCGCCCGCTGGCCGGCCGATGACGTCGGCGAGCCGGCCACCGATGCTGGCGCGGACCTGGATACCGGCCGGGCCGGTGCGGGCCCGGACCTGGATACCGGCCGGGCCGGTGCAGGCCCGGACCTGGATACTGGCAGGGCCGGTGCGGCTCCGGACCTGGACTGGGGAGCGATCGGCGAGGCGCCTGAGCGGCCGGGTGTGAGCTATGTCGGCCGGATCGGCGAGGCGCCTGAGCGGCCGGGTGTGAGCTATGTCGGTCGGATCGGCGACGAGGCGATGATTCGCGGCACCGGCCAGGCGGCGGTCGTCGCTGCCGTGCTCGACCGGCTGCTCGCGCCTGGCGCGGAACTCGTCACCTTGCTCTCCGGCCGGGACGCCGACCAGGGACTCGCCGAGCTCGCGGCCGAGCATGTCCGCCGCCTGATCCCGGCGGCCGAGGTGACCTGCTATGACGGCGGCATGGCAGATGCCGTGCTGCTGATCGGGGCGGAGTAGCGCCGATGGCGAAGCTGTCCGATCCGCTCCGGCCTGTCGTCGGTGACAAGGCCGCCAAGCGACTCGCCACGCTCGGCCCGGACGGCCTGCGGACGGTCGGTGACCTGCTCCGCTACTACCCGCGCCGGTACGAGACCCGCGGCGAGCTGACCGACCTCGGCTCCCTCCGTGACGGCGAGCACGTTACGGTGCAGGCCATGATCGCGGCCGTATCGACCAGGCCGATGCGGAACCGGCGCGGCTCGGTCTTCGAGGCGATCGTCACCGACGGCTCGGGGAAGCTGACGCTCACGTTCTTCGGCAAGGGCAGGCAGGACTGGCGGGAATCGGTGCTCAGGCCCGGCCAGTACGGACTGTTCTCCGGGCAGGTCTCCACCTTCCGCGGCAAGCGCCAGCTGTCGCATCCGGAGTACGAGCTGCTCGGCGCGGACGATGCCAGCGCCGCCAGGGCGGCGGAGTATGCCACCGAGCTGATTCCGATCTACCCGGCCAGCAAGGACATCGCCTCCTGGCAGATCGCCGACTCGGTGCGGCTCGCGCTGGCCGCTGTCGATCTGCCTGGTGATCCGCTGCCGGCTCAGGTCAGGGTGCGCTATCGGCTGTGCGGATATGCCGACGCACTGCACGGGATCCACCGGCCGGCCGACCAGAAGGACAAGGACCTGGCGATCAGAAGGCTGAAGTGGGACGAGGCCTTCATGCTCCAGGTGGTGCTCGCCCAGCGACGGCGGGTCGCCACCGAGTACAGCGCGCAGCGCCGCCCGGCACTGGGCGGCGGGCTGCTGGCCGACTTCGACCGGCGCCTGCCGTTCCGGCTTACCGCGGGCCAGCGGCAGGTGGGTCAGACGATCACCGATGACCTGGCTCAGCCGCATCCGATGCACCGGCTGCTCCAGGGCGAGGTTGGCTCGGGCAAGACGGTCGTCGCGCTCAGGGCCATGCTCCAGGTGGTCGACGCGGCCGGGCAGACCGCCCTGCTCGCACCGACCGAGGTGCTGGCACAGCAGCACCACAGGTCGATCAGCCAGATGCTCGGCCCGCTGGGGATGGCGGGCCAGCTCGGCGGCGCCGAGCACGCGACCAGGCTGACCCTGCTGACCGGGTCGCAGGGCAGTGCCGCGCGCCGCAAGGCTCTGCTCGAGGCTGCCTCCGGCGAGGCCGGGATCGTGATCGGCACTCATGCGCTGCTCGAAGAGCACGTCCAGTTCGCCGACCTCGGGCTGGTGGTGATCGACGAGCAGCACAGGTTCGGCGTGGAGCAGCGCGAGGCACTGCGGGCCAAGGCCGCCGAGGGCAGGCCGCACGTGCTGGTCATGACCGCGACGCCGATCCCGAGGACGGTGGCGATGACCGTCTTCGGTGACCTGGAGGTCTCGGAGCTGACCGAGCTCCCAGCGGGGCGCTCGCCGATCGAGACCTATGTCGTGCCGACCGCCGAGAAGCCGCATTACCTGGATCGGACCTGGGAGCGGGTCAAGGAGGAGGTCGCCAGCGGCCGCCAGGTGTATGTCGTGTGCCCGCGGATCGGCGGGGACGCGGCCGCCCAGCGCCCGGCGGTCCCGGCGAGCCAGACCGCGGCAGGGGGGCATCGGGAGAGCGGCATCGCGGCTGGTGCGGGCGGCGGGGACGGCCGGGCCGCGGATGGCCGGGCCGCGGATGACCGTGGCGCGGATGACCGTGGCGCGGATGACGATGGCCGGGCCGACCGGAAGCGCGGCGGCCGGCCGGGGGCGAGCGGCGGCGCGGCGACCGCCGAGGACGGCTGGTTCGACCTGCCGGCTGACGAGGAAGGCGAGGAAGCGCAGCAGCGGCGGCCGGCCCTGGCCGTGCTCGACGTGGCGGCCGAGCTTGCCAGCGGCAGGCTCGCCCGGCTTCGGCTGGCCGTGCTGCACGGCCGGCTGCCGCCGGACGAGAAGGACAAGATCATGCTGGCGTTCGCCGACGGCGAGATCGACGTCCTGGTCACGACCACCGTCGTCGAGGTAGGCGTTGACGTTCCCAACGCGACCGCGATGGTGATCATGGATGCCGACCGGTTCGGCGTGTCCCAGCTGCACCAGCTCCGCGGCCGGGTCGGCAGAGGCGGTCATCCCGGGCTCTGCCTGCTGGTCACCGAGGCACCGGCCGGGCCGGCCAGGGAACGGCTGGACGCGGTCGCTGGCACGCTGGACGGATTCCAGCTCTCCATCCTTGACCTGAAGCAGCGCCGGGAAGGCGACGTGCTCGGCGCTGCTCAGGCGGGCCGCCGGTCGAGCGTGAAGCTGCTGAAGCTGCTCGAGGACGCCGACCTGATCGGCGATGCCAGGCAGGAGGCGGTGGCGCTGGTCGAGACCGACGCCACGCTCGCCGATCACCCGGCGCTCGCGGCCGCGATCGACGCGCTGCTTGACCCCGAGAGAGCCGAGTTCCTGGAGAAGGCGTGACCAGGATCATCGCGGGTGTGGCCGGCGGCCGCAGGCTCGCGGTCCCTGCCGGGCGATCGACCAGGCCGACCAGCGACCGGGCCAGGGAGGGCCTGTTCGCGGCGGTGCTCGCGATGCTCGGCAGCCTGGCGGGCGCGGCCGTCGCCGACCTGTACGCGGGCTCAGGCGCGGTCGGTCTTGAAGCGCTCTCCCGCGGCGCCTCCGACGTGCTCATGGTCGAATCGGACGCCCGCGCTGCCCAGGTGATCAGGCAGAACATCGCCGCGGTCGGGCTGCCAGGGGCACGGTGCGTCCAGGACCGGGTGGACCGGGTGATCGGCCGCGGCCCGGGCGCCTGTCCGCCACGGGATCTGGTGTTCGCCGACCCGCCCTACGCGGTAGGCGAGGACGAGCTCGAGCGGATCCTGGTCACCCTGGCTGGCCAGGGCTGGCTGGCGCCTGAGGCGCTGGTGATCCTTGAGCGAGCTGCCAGGTCGGGTCCGCCGCGATGGCCGGCAGGATACGCGCCCGGCCGGTCCCGCCGCTATGGCGAGGCCACGCTCTGGTACGGTCGCGCCGCGGGCGATGCGCCTGCCGCCGCAGCCTCAACGACGGGAGCGTGAGTCCGTGCTTCGCGTGGTTTGCCCAGGCTCGTTCGACCCGGTCACCAACGGCCATCTGGACATCATCGGCAGGGCAGCGAAGCTCCACGACGAGGTGATCGTCGCGGTGCTGCGCAATCTGAGCAAGTCAAGCCTGTTCACGGTCGACGAGCGGGTGGAGATGCTCCGCGAGGTAACCAAGGGCCAGGCCAACGTGCGGGTAGAGCGGTTCGATGGCCTGATCGTCGACTTCTGCCGGGCCAACGACGTCTCGGCCATCGTGAAGGGTCTCCGGGCGGTCAGCGACTTCGACTACGAGATGCAGATGGCCCAGATGAACTACAACCAGGCCGGCGTCGAGACGCTGTTCATGACCACCAATCCGCTCTACGCGTTCCTGTCGTCAAGCCTGGTCAAGGAGTTCGCCAGGTACGGCGGGGACGTCGCCGGGCTGGTGCCCGTGCCCGTGCTGCGGATGCTGACCGAGCGGCTGTCCGGGGACTGACAGGCCGGCCGGCGGATAGCCGGCACTGCTGATGCGAACGCCGCTGAGCCGCCCTCGCGGCGGGCGGTGGCCGGGCCCGCCAGCGGTCAAGTTGGGATTTCCGCTGGCCGGCCGGTAAGCTGACCGCCCGAACCAACAACACCTGTGCCAGCCATGCCACACGCGAAAACACCGAAATCCAAGCGCCTGGAACCGCGCGGCCCGCTTGTCTTCGACACCCGGACGCTCGGCCCTGCTTCGGCGCGCTCGGAAAGCCGAACCGTTCCAGCGCCGGCCGATCTCGGTGCCGGCATGGTGCGCGTTCCGGTCGGCGACAGCCTCGAGCTCGAGGTTCAGCTGGAGGAGGTCAGCGACGGGATCCTGGTCACGGCGAACGTCGTAGCTCCGCTGGCCGGCGAGTGCGCGCGGTGCCTGGACGAGTTCGTGTCTGTGGCGCACGTCAGTTTCCAGGAACTGTTCGCTGACGAGGCCGGCGGCTCAGGCGATGACGAATATCTTCTGGACGGGTATCTGCTTGACCTAGAGCCCGCGCTGCGAGACGCGGTCGTTCTCGAACTGCCGCTCTCGCCGCTCTGCGCGGCGGACTGCCCGGGCCTGTGCAGCATCTGCGGTGCCCGGCTCGCGGATGCCGGCCCAGGTCACGGCCACGAAAGCGATGGCGGGGTCTGGGCGGTGCTGAGAGATTACGTCCCCGCCGGGACGGCCGAGGCAGGGACAGCGGAGGCACGGCGGGCAGAGGAACAAGCCGGATCGGCCGGCCGCGACCGGCGGCAGGACGGATCATCATCGGACGGGACAACCGGTCCCGTCGGCACGAAGGAGCGCTGAGGTGGCAGTACCCAAGCGGAAGATGTCGCGAAGCAACACCAGGTCCCGCCGCGCTCAGTGGAAGACCGCGGCGCCGCAGCTCACGGCCTGCCCGCAGTGCCGCGAGCTGAAGCTGCCGCATACGGCGTGCCCGACCTGCGGCACGTACAACCGGCGTCAGGTGATCTCCCCTTCCTGAGGCATGTGCTCGCGGGAGCGCCCCGCGATCGCAGGAAGGAGATGCGGTGAGCGTTGCGCCAGGTGACGGCCGGGCGCCTGAGGCCGATACGACCGTGCTCCTGCGTCAGTTGCAGGTGCAGATCAGCGATGACCTGCTGGACCGCGCCCTGACGCACAGGTCCTTCGCCTACGAGAACGGCGGTCTCCCGACCAACGAGCGGCTGGAGTTCCTCGGTGACTCGGTGCTCGGCCTGATCGTCACGGACACGCTGTTCCGCCAGTACCCCGACCTGCCGGAAGGGAACCTGGCGAAGCTCCGGGCAGCCGTGGTCAATATGCGTGCCCTGGCAGGCGTCGCTCGTGGCCTGCGGCTCGGCGGCTACGTCAGGCTCGGCAAGGGCGAGGAGGGAACCGGCGGCCGGGACAAGTCGTCGATCCTGGCCGACACGCTCGAGGCCGTGCTCGGCGCGGTCTACCTCGATTGCGGGATGGCGGCAGCCGATGCGCTCGTGCACCGGCTGTTCGACCCGGTGATCGCCAGATCCGCCCGGCTCGGGGCAGGCCTGGACTGGAAGACCTCGCTACAGGAGCTGACCGCGGCCGAGATCCTCGGGGTGCCCGAGTATCTGGTCGACGAGAGCGGCCCCGATCACCAGAAGTCGTTCCGCGCGGTGGCCAGGATTGGCGGCCGGGTCTACGGAGAGGGCGAAGGACGATCGAAGAAGGAAGCCGAGCAGCAGGCGGCAGAGGCCGCGTGGACCGCCATCAGCGAGCGGCTCAGCGCCGCTGCCTTCTCTGACCAGGCGGACTCTGACCAGGCGGAAGGCGCCGGGACTGACCAAGTCCGGCCTTCATCGCCCGCCGACAACGGCGGGCAGCGCTAGCCGGATCTCAGGCAAGCCACGTGCCAGAGCTGCCCGAGGTCGAGACCGTCAGGATCGGACTCCAGCGGCATGTCCGCGGTCGCACGATCTCCGAAGTTCAGCTGCTGCATCCCCGGGTCATCCGGCGCCATCTGGCCGGCCCGGACGACTTCGCGGCAGCGCTGCGCGGCGGCCGGGTCGGCGATGTGCGACGGCGCGGGAAGTATCTGTGGCTGCCGGTTGGCGAGGACGCGCTGATCGCCCATCTCGGGATGAGCGGGCAGCTGCTGATCGTCGATCGGGACCAGCCGCTAACCCCCCACGTCCGGGCCCGGCTGGCGTTCGCCGACGGCGGTCCGGATCTGCGTTTCGTCGATCAGAGGACGTTCGGGCACCTGTCCTTCTCCGCCGGCGGCGCCGAGCTTCCCGCTGAGATCGCGCACATCGCTCCCGATCCGCTCGAGCCTGCCTTCGACGCCGAGCGGTTCGCCGCCCGGCTCCGAACTAAGCGGACCGGTATCAAACGAGCGCTACTCGATCAGTCCCTGATGAGCGGAGTCGGCAACATCTACGCTGACGAGTCCTTGTGGCGGGCCAGGCTGCACTGGGCCCGTGCCACCGACGCGCTGCGCAAGGCAGATGTGTTCCGCCTGCTCACGGCCGTTTACGAGGTCTTTGCCGAGGCGATCGGGGCCGGCGGCACCTCATTCGACAGCCTCTACGTCCACGTGAACGGCGAGAGCGGGTACTTCGAGCGGTCGCTGGCTGTCTACGGACGCGAGGGCCTGCCGTGCCCGCGCTGCGGCACGCCGGTGCGCCGGGAGAAGTTCATGAACCGGTCGTCGTTCAGCTGTCCGAAATGCCAGCCTCCGCCGAGGCGGGGGCGCTGGTGAGAGATCCGGGTGGTGACAGCGACGGCGCCGCAGTCGATCCGGTGGACGCGGGCGACGGCCTGAGTGCTGGCATAGCAGGTCGCCGCGACCCTGCGGCGGGTGCGGACGACGGTCTCGGTGCCGGCGTAGCTGGCCAGGGCGGCGCTCCGGCGGACACGGACGACGGCGTCTCGGTCGGTGCTGCGGATCTGGATGGCGCTGCGGCGGGTGGCGGTGCCGGTGCCGGTGCCGCGGGTCTGGATGGCGCTGCGGGTGCGGGTGGCGGTGTCGGTGCCGGTG
>DATNIU010000249.1:0-69279 GCA_035604275.1 Streptosporangiaceae bacterium
CGGTCCGGGGCAGCCCGCCGGTCCGGGGCAGCCCGGCGGTCCGGGGCAGCCCGCCGGTCCGGGGCAGCCGCGCATGCCGGCCGGTCCCGGCCAGGCCGTCGCCGCAGGCCAGGAAGTCACCATCACCGAGCTCGCGCCTGAGGGCGGCCTGCGCGCCATCGGCCTTCACCCGGGGGCTGCCGCGGCCGGGCCGCCCGGTCCTGCCGGGTCCAGCTACCAGCCGACCTCTGGCTACCAGGCAGGCAGCGCTCCCCCCGGCTACCAGGGCGGCGGGCCCGGCTATCAGTCCGGCGGGCCGGGCGGCTACCAGGGCGGCGGCGGGCCGGGCTACCAGTCTGGCGGGCCATCCGGGCCGCCTGGCCTGACCAACCCGCTGCTCCCCGGCGGAGCTGGCTACCCGCCAGCCGGACCGCCCCGGCGGCGGCGCAAGGGCCTGCCCATCTTCCTCGGCTGCCTGCTCGTGCTCGCACTGGCCGCTGCCGCCTTCGTCGTCCTGCACTTGGGGAACGGCCTTCTTAGCTCGCATTCGACGCCGAGCCAGACGACGACAACGGTCACGATCTCGCCGACCGGCAGCCCGAGCCAGAGCGCCAGCCAGAGCCCGAGTCCGAGCGGCAGCCCGCAGCAGTCGTCATCGCCGGCGGCCAGCCCGAGCGAGGTCGTGACCGCCTACTTCAACGCGATCAACAACCATCAGTACCAGACCGCCTGGAACATCGACCAGTACGAGCACAGCGTCATGACGTACACCATGTTCAGGAACGGCTTCGCCGGGACTCAGTACGACCAGTGGACGATCGTCAGCGTCTCGGGCGACGTCGTCACCATCCAGCTCGCCGCGCATCAGACCGACGGCACCGTCAAGAACTACAGCGGCAGCTATACGGTTCAGAACGGCGCCATCACCGGCTCGAACATTCAGCAGGGCTAGATCTCGACGGTGGTACCCGGCGCCAGGCGCTCGTAGCTGCCGCCCTCTGGCGTGGCGATCAGCTTGGCCAGGTTGCCCACCAGCCCGATGCCGTTCGCGCTGAGCAGCTCGTCATGGATCGCGTAACAGCGCTGCGGCGCCACCGCCCTGGCATAGTCGATCATCTCCGATGCCTTCAGCCACGGCGCGCTGACCGGCAGCAGCAGCGTGCTGATCCGCCCGCCGGGAATGGTGAACGAGTCGCCCGGATGGAAGACCGTCCCGTCCACGGTGAACCCGACGTTCGCCACCACCGGCAGGTCGGGATGCACCGGTGCGTGGTCCTTGCCGTGCACTCCGATGTCAAAGCCCGCCGCGGTGAACGAGTCGCCGTCTCCGACGGCGTGCACCCGCCCGCCGAAGCCGGAGAACTGCCCGGCCACCGACCCGGTCGTCCACAGCTCGAGCCCGGGATCGGCTTCGAGTGCGGCCTGCACCACGGCCGGGTCCAGGTGGTCGGCGTGCTCGTGGGTGATCAGGACCGCGGTGGCGCCGGCCATCGAATCCTTGCCGCTCCAGATTCCGGGGTCGATCAGCAGTACCGCGCCGTCCTTCTCCAGTCGGACGCACGAATGTCCAAGCTTCGTCAGCCGCATTGCCGCTCCCAGTGACCGTTCTCGTGATGATCCGATCTCGCCCTGAACCGAACCTAGTGCTGAGCTGAACCTAGCGCCGCCCCGGAGCTAGCGCGACGCCAGGCCGGTCAGCAGATCATCCACGACCCGCCGCGCGAACCCGCGCTCCACCCGGTCCTGGCCGAGCCAGATGCGGGCGAGCACGGCGCCGGTCAGCATGTAGACGGCGGCCTCCACGTCGGTGTCCTCGCGCAGCTCGCCGGTCGCGATGCCCCGGCGGAGCACTGCCCGCACCACATCGCGACGCGGCTCGACGACCGTCGCCACGTACCGCTCGATCAGCCGCGGGTACCTGGTGCCCTCGCCGAGCAGCAGGGCGGACTGCCGGGCCCGCCGGGGGTCCACCGCCTCCATCCGCATGGCGTCGAGCAGGGCGGCGAGGTCGTCCCTGACCGACTTGCCCTTCGGCTTGGGCAGCGGCACCTTCACCGCGGCGAGCGCATCGAGCAGCAGGTCCTCCTTGCCCGGCCAGCGCCGGTAGATGGTGGCCTTGCCCACCCCCGCGCGGGCGGCGACCTTCTCGATGCACAGGCCCTCCGGCCCTGACTCGGCGAACTCCTCGAGAGCAGCGTCGATGATGGCGCGCTCGGCCTGCTCGCTGCGCGGGCGTCCGGGGCGCCGGCCGGTCTCCGGCTCTGTCTCCTGGGCAGGCATCCGTCAGTCCTCCCCGAGGACGGCACGGGCCGCCTGAACCACGGCCTGCGCCATGGGCTGGGCGGTCGTGCCGCCGTCCAGAGCACCGACCGGGACCGGCTGCCTCAGGCTCGCTGCGGCGCCGGCCGTGCTCGCCGCGGCCCGGAGCCCGGGCATCCAGACCGCCATCAGCAGCGCGCCGCCCGCCGCGATCACGGCCGCGATCAGCGTGGCGACGTGCATGGCATGCACGAAGGACTGGTCAGCGGCGGCCAGCAGCCTGGCGCCGGCCGGACCGAGCCTGCTGGCCGCGGCCTGGGTGGCCGCGACCGACTGGGTCGCCGCGGCCCTGGCCGCCGGCGGCAGCGCGGTGAGGTCAGGCGCTAGCCTCGCGCGGTAGGCCTGAGCCAGGATCGAGCCGAGCACGGCGACACCGAGCGCGACCGCGACCTGCCGTGAGGTGTTGGTGATGGCCGATCCCGCGCCGCCGCGATGCCGCGGCACCACGGACATCACCGACTCGGTCGCCGTCGGCATCACCATCCCGACCCCGGCGCCCTGAAGCAGGAATATCGCCTCGAGCGCGCCGACCGGCGTTGCCAGGCTGAGCGAGTGATAGCCGATCAGCGCTCCGGTGACGATCAGAAGCCCGGCGGCCGACACGATCTTGGCGCCGAACCGCCGGACCAGGGCGGCGCTCCGGGTCGCCGCGACCAGCTGGCCCGCAGCCACCGGCGTCGTCAGCAGCCCTGCCTGCAGCGGACTGAAGCCGCGCACGTTCTGCAGGTAGAAGCTCATGAAGAAGTACACGCCGGTCATCGCGAAGAAGTTCAGGCCGATCGCCGCGGCGGCGGACGACAGCCGGGGATCGCGGAACAGGCGCACGTCAAGCGACGGGCACTCGGTCCTCGACTCGTGCCAGCAGAAGACGGCCAGCACGGCAAGCCCCCCGGCGATCGGGCCGAGCACGCCGGAGCGCAGCCAGGCGCCGACGTCGCCGCCGCGGATGATCCCGTATACGAGCAGCACAAGCCCGGCGATGGACAGCGCGACTCCCGGATAGTCCAGCCGTCCGGGCGCCGGGCTCTTCGACTCCGGGACGAGCAGGACGATCGCGGTCACTCCGGCGGCCGTGAGCGGCACGTTGATCAGGAAGACCGAGCCCCACCAGAAGTGATCGAGCAGGAGACCGCCGGTCACCGGGCCGATCGCGATCGCCGCTCCTACCGCGGACGCCCAGATCCCGATCGCGCGCGGCCGCTCCTTCGGGTCGAAGATGTTGGTGATGATCGACAGTGTCTGCGGCATCACCGCTGCCCCGCCCAGGCCCATCGCAGCGCGCGCCCAGATCAGCTCGGCAGGCGTCTGCGCATACGAGGAGAGCAGCGACGCCAGGCCGAAGAGCGTCAGGCCGATGATCAGCATCCGCTTGCGCCCGATCCGGTCGCCGACCACGCCGAAGGTGAACAGCAGCCCGGCAAAGACCAGCGTGTAGGAGTTGATCGCCCACTCCAGCTGGCTCTGGCTGGCGCCGAGACCCGTTCTCGCCGGCTCGGAGATCGTCTTGAGCGCCACGTTCAGCACGGTGTTGTCGAGGACGATCGCCGCCAGGCTGATGATCAGCACGGAAAGGACAACCCACCTGCGGCGGTCGGCCGTGGTCGCGGACATGCGCTCCCCTGGGCTGCCTGGCTGGCCGGCGCATCGCGCCCGGCTCAGGCGGCGCAGCGCGGACGCCGGCCGCCAGCGGCGTAGATATCGATACGAAACGACATCGTATCGTAATCGGTCATTCTTGGCCAGATCGGCATCCGGCCCTACCTGCGACCCGGCGCCGCATGTCATGATCGGTGAGTCCGGGGACGCCGTCGGGGCGCCACGAGACATGGAGGATTCATGACGGCAGAAGTAGCTCACCAGGCAGCCGCGACACCGACGCGGACTTCCGAATCAGAGCCGCTCTACGGTGGCGCGCCGACCCGCCGGGTCACCGTGCGCGACCTCGCCGCGGCGAAGGCGCGGTCCGAGAAGTGGCCGATGCTGACCGCGTACGACGCGCTGACGGCGCGGATCTTCGATGACGCCGGGATCCCGGTGCTGCTGGTCGGTGACTCGGCGGCGATGGTCATCTACGGCCACGACACCACGATCCCGGTAACCGTCGACGAGCTGATCCCGCTCACCGCCGCGGTCGTCCGCGGCACCAGGCGCGCGCTGATCGTCGCGGACCTCCCGTTCGGCTCCTACCAGACGGGCGCCGCGGCGGCGATGGCGACGGCGACCAGGTTCCTCAAGGAGGCCGGGGCGCACGCGGTCAAGCTGGAAGGCGGCTACCGGGTAGTCAGGCAGGTCGAGGAACTGGTCGTGGCCGGCATCCCGGTGATGGCCCACCTCGGCCTGACGCCGCAGTCGGTGAACGCGTTCGGCGGCTACCGGGTGCAGGGCCGCGGCGAGGACGGCGACCGGCTGATGCACGATGCCAAGGCGATGCAGGCGGCCGGCGCGTTCGCGGTCGTCCTCGAGTGCGTCCCCGCCGAGCTCGCCACCCGGGTCACCGGGGAGCTGACGATCCCCACGATCGGCATCGGCGCGGGTCCCGACTGCGACGCACAGGTCCTCGTCTGGCAGGACATGGCCGGCCTCACGCCGCGAGCGCCCAAGTTCGCCAAGCGCTACGCGGACGCCGCCACCCTGCTCCGCACCGCCGCCCAGTCCTTCGCCACCGAGGTAACCACCGGCGCCTACCCCACCCCCCAATACTCCTACCACTAACCCCGCCCGCCAGTCACGCCTGGCCCCGACCACTCCCTCCACCCGCGTTCGGCACCCAGTCCAGCCACGACTACGTTGCTTTCCCCCAACCCGGGAGCGCGGCACTGCCGATGCCGGGGCCAGATCGGGCCGGCGGGCATGGGATCCGGGCGACCGCGTTCCAGCGGCGCCCGGACCTCCCATGCCCGCCGGCCCCCGGTGCTGCCCAGATCTCAAGCAGTCAGCTTAGGCAACACCTCGCGCCCGAACGCCTCGATCCATTCCCCCTGATTCCGCCCGACATTATGCAGGTAGACCCGGTCGATACCCAGATCCAGGTAACGCTGGATCTCGGCGCGGTGGGCGTCCAGATCGGCCGAGATCAGCATCCGCCCGGCGAAGTCCTCCGGCCGGACCAGCCTGGCCATCTGCTCGAAGTCGAACGGCGACTTGATGTCCTGCTTCGGGAACTTCATCCCGCCGTTGGGCCACTCGGTCACCGCGTTCTCCAGCGCCTGCTCGTCGGTCGGCGCCCAGGACAGGTGCAGCTGCAAGATCTTGGCCTGCGAGCCGGGCTCGCGGCCGGCTTCCCTGGCGCCGGCGTCGAACCGGTCGAGCAGCGCCGAGATCTTCTCGGCGGGAGCACCGGGCGTGATGATCCCGTCCGCTGTCCGCCCCGCCCGCTTAGCCGTCAGCGGCCCGGCCGTGGCGACGTAGATCGGCGGCGGCAGATCGGGCAGCGTCCAGAGCCGGCACGTCTCCAGCCTGAAGTGCGTGCCCCGGTGCTTGACGTCCTTGCCGGTGAACAGCTTCTGGATGATCTCGATGGCCTCCCACATCCGCTCTAGCCGCTCGGGCGCCTCCGGCCAGTAGCCGCCGACGATGTGCTCGTTGAGCGCCTCGCCCGACCCGAGGCCGAGCCAGTGCCTGCCCGGGTACATCACGGCCAGCGTGGCCGAGGCCTGCGCGACGATCGCCGGATGAAACCGGAAGGACGGGCAGGTCACGCCCGGCCCCAGGTCGCCTGCCGTGCGCCCGGCGATGGCGGTCAGCACGTTCCAGACGAACGGCGCCTGGCCCTGGCTCGGCACCCATGGCTGGAAATGGTCGGCGGCCATCACGCCGGTGAAGCCGGCCGCCTCGGCCGCTGCCGAGTAACCGGTGACCTCATTCGGCCCGAACTGCTCAAGCATCGCGGCGTAGCCGACGTGCGCACGACTCATCTGCGGTCTCCCAGGATCCGGCGACAATCTCATCCGTAGACTCGCACAGTCGCCGGCCCGGCAGCTCGCCCCCCGCCGCGGGCGGCCTGGCCGGCGATGTCACTGTCGTTTCCGCCGGCTCGGGTTCGCTCGCTCGGCATGCGATCCGCCGGCCGTTCGGGCAGCATTGCGGTATGAACACGGCCCAGGTGGAGGCGCTCCGCGCGCTGCTCGCGCCGACCGGCTGGCTGGACCGGACCAGGTACTTCGCCAGGGCGCTGCGAAGCCAGGCGCGGACGCCGAACGGCTTGCTGATCGTCGGGACGCCGGCCCGGGAGCCATGGCACATGACGGCTCACCTGGCCGACGAAAGCCGCCTGGCCGACCTGCCCGGGCTGGCGCCGACCCTGGTCAGGTGGGCACCCCCGGCTGGCGCTCCGCCGCACCTGCGCGTGGGCATCGACCGGCTCGAGCGGACCGGCAGGGACGAGACGCTGCTGGTCGTCAGCGGCGAGGCAGCGCCGGCCGCCCTGCTCGAGCGGATCGCCGATGCCAGGAAGACCGGCGCCGCCATCTTCGCGATCGACCAGGGCGATCCCGAGCTGGACGACCTCGCCCACGAGTCGCTGGCCGTGCTGCCCGCCGCCGCCCCGGTCACCTTCGACGGCGCCCAGCACCTGGTCAGTCTCGCGGTCGGCGAGACGGCCGGGCGCCGCCTGGCAGCATCCGGGCCGGAAGTCGACGCCTGGCAGTCAGCTGAGCTGCGGTCAGATCAGCAGCACGACGAGCCCCGCCGCCTGCGCCTGCGCAGCCAGCTAGCCAGGCTCCTCGACGCGATCAGCGGCCCCGCGTCAGATTAGCGGCCGACCTAGCAGATCCTCACCGCGCATTCCATTGTCAGATTCGATAGGCGTCGCGACGGTGATCTAAGTCGAGAACGTGGACTACCTTCGCGGTCTCGTCGATCGTGTAGCGGATGCGGTAGCTGCCCCGGCGAGCTCGCCACTGGCCCTCGAATGGCTTGCGCAGCGGCGCGCCGACCTGCCGGGGCCGGGCTGCCAGGGGCCTCTGGATGAATTCGAAGCATGCCCACGCGACAGCCTCCGGCAGGTTGTCCTGAAGCTGGCGGGCGGCGGACGGGGCGATCACGACCCGGTAGGTCACTGCGGGCGCTCACCAAAGCGTTCAGTCAGCGACTCTTCCAACTCGGACACGGACCGGCCTTCTCCTCGTTCGATCTCCTGCTGGGCCTGCGCGACGCGGTCCTGCGCGATCGGATCGGCTAGCAGCTCCAGGGTCGCCTCGATCGATTCCAGGTCATCAGCGGACATCAGGACGATGTACTTGCGGCCGTTTCTGGTTATGTGAACCCGCTCATGGGTGCGGTCGACCTCCTCGGCGATCTCCGAGAGCCTCGCCTTGACTTCGGACAGCGGCAGGATAGTCATAGACCAGAATTATAGTCTCCTTTAGCTTGCTTGTCATAGTAGTCACCGCTGCGCTAGCCCTTGGATGCGCCAAAAGCCCACGGCGCCATGAGGATTCCGCGCCGGGCTTGGCGGCCGACCCGGGGTCCGAACGTGCCTCCTTGCCCGCACAAGACGCCCGCGTTGATCGGACCCCTCGAGGCAGCGTCCGGCCGTGCTATGGAGCGGGGACACAGGCCGACAGCCGCATCAGCCGAGAAGGACAGGCGGGAATGTCTGAACTAGCCGTTACCGTCGGCCTTGTGCCCCTGAAGATAAGTGAGATCATCCTTCTGTTAGAGCGGGATGGCTGGAAGCTGAAGCGGGTGTCTGGCTCGCACCGGCACTACGCTCATCCCGCGAAACCTGGACTGGTTACCGTCGCCGGTAAGCCGGGCGCTACCTTGAAGTCGAAGACCGAATCGAGCATCCTGAAGCAAGCGGGCCTGCGAAAGGAGCGGCCATGAGGGGCTACGTGGTCGTCTTCGAAGGCGACGACGAATCTGGCTACTCCGCGTACTCTCCCGACCTGCCTGGGGTCGTCGCCGCGGGGGCTTCCCGGCAGGAGACCGAGGATCTGATGGTCGAGGCCATGGCCGAGCATATCTTCGTCCTTCGGCAGGCCGGGCAGCCGGTGCCTGAGCCGTCCGAAGCCGACAGCGTCGTCATGCTCGACCCCGCCGCGGCCTGACCTGGTCCGGGCCACCGAGCCGGATGGGCTGGCCCCGGCAGCTCTCAGTCCTGGGCGGTGGGAGCGACGAAGGTGCCCCGGCCTTGCCGGGTGATGATCAGGCCGCGGTCGCGCAGCACCTGCATCGCGTGCCTGACCGTCTGGTAGGCGACGCCGTATTCCTCGGCCAGGGCGCGCTCGGCGGGCAGCTTGTGGCTGATCTCGCCGACCTCGATCCTGGACGCGATGTCGTTCGCCACCTGGATGTAGGCGAAGTCGGGGCCGAGCGGATCTATCGAAGGCACGGGATTCAACGTAGGCAGTCCCCGACCTGCATAAACCTGAGCTAGCACCAAGAGCTACTAGTGCTCTAGACTCATCGGCATGCCTCTTGAGCGCCTCCTGCGCCTGGCCGGGCACCGGCGGCGATCATGCCCGGCCTGGTGGCCTTACCACAGCGAGCTTCCGATGTGGGAGGTGCGGATCGGCGCCGACGGCCGGTACGACGCCACCCTGGCTGGCGCCGGCGCGCGGCTCAGCGTGCACGGCGGCGATCCCGGTGAGCTGCGCGATCACATCCGCCAGACGGTCCTGACGGCGCTGCTGTGACGCGAGCCCAGGTAGCCGCCCGGCCCTTTTCAGGGCCTGGCTGCCGGCCCGCCGGGCTGAGGCGTCCCGGTCCGGGCCGGACCCCACGACGGGCAGCGCTCAGCCGTCCAGGCTGAGCACCATGGTGGGCCGCTCGATGACGTGGTCGGCCCGCAGCGGGCGGACCGCGGTGCCGATGGCGAAGAACTCCGTCGTATGCCCGCCCCAGGTGTGCGAGTGCTGGCGGAGCTGGACACCGACGATCCCCTCCGCGTGCAGCGCCTCGGCTTCGGCCTGCATCCGGCTCATCGCCAGCTCGCGCGCGTCGTACAGGGCCTGGGTGAACTGCTCGATCTCGACGTTCTTGCCGACGTTGCCGATGACCTGGCCAAGCCGCTGGTGCGCGATGTGGTAGACGCACGAGCCCATCACCATGCCGAGCGGCGCGTAGCCGGCCCGGATCAGCGTCCAGAAGTCCTGGCCGGACAGGTCCGAGGTGAACGGCAGGCCTTTGTTGTTGAGCCAGTTGGTCACCCCGCCGCCGGCCGCGTCAGGCTCCGCCTTGACGGCGGTGCCGACCGCGATGAACTCCGCGATGTCCGCGCCGAATTCCTTCATCTCCACGTCCAGCCGGACGCCGACCACGCCGTCCGCCCTCAGCGTCTTGGCCTCCACCTCCATCCGGCTCATCGCCAGCTCCCTGGCGTGATACATCGCCTGGGACAGCACGTCAAGCTCCTGGTTCTTGCTCCACCGGCCGATCTGCAGGCCCACGTGGTAGATCGAGCTGCCGAGCACCAGGCCGAGCGGCCGGAAACCGGCCTCCCGGACCAGCAGGAACTCGTTGACCGACAGGTCCGACGTGAAAATTGAGCCCGCCCGGCCCGGCGTCAGCTCCGCGAGCCGCCGAATCGCGTCCTGCGGAACTCCCATAGCCCCGAAATCGGCCGACTGCTGCTCGGTCATGCGGCTCCTCGATGTGCGTTATGCCTGACTGTTCGGGTTTTCTTGTCGTTCAGTGGACGCCGGGCACGCCGCCTGGGCCGCCGCCAAGCCGGACCCGCGCGGCCTGACGGCGCTGCGGGTCGAGCGAGAGCACGGCCAGGCTAGGCCGCTCGGCTGCCCGGCTCGGCCTGGCGAAATGCGTGATCGCGGTCCCGACGATGGTGACCTCGACGACATGGTCCCGCCGGCCCTCCTGAGCGGGGCACTCGTGCTCGCTGACCCGCATGTCCATCCGCTGGATCACCACGCCCTCGCCGCCCATCTGCCGCACGTCGCGCTGGAGCTCGCTCCTGGCGTCGTGCCTGGTCTTGTTCACCAGGTCGGTGTAGCCGGTCACCTCGGTGTTGCCCGTCGTCCACCTGCTCTGGCCCATGGTCAGCCAGTCGTCGTGCCTCGCGCCGATCGAGATCCCGAGAGCGAGGCTGACCGGCACCGCGCCGTCCATGATCAGCTTGGCGAAGTCCTGGCCGGAGACATCAGAGGTGAACGGCTGCTTCAGCGGTATGCCGCCCGGAGCGCGGACCGCGGTTCCGATCGCCTTGAACTCCAGCCCTCCGCCGGCGAACCGGCCGATGGTCAGCAGCACGCCGACGACGCCATGCCCGCCCAGCTGGGCGCACTCCGCGGACATCCGTCCGAGCGCCGCCCGGCGGGCCGCGTACATGGTCTGCACCAGCGGCGCGTAGGTGGACGCCCGGCCCGTGCTCGACACCGCCGTCGTGCCCTGCTGCCAGCGCGGCTGCATCCGGCTGAAGCTCCCGAACGACCCGTAGCTCGGGCAGCCGTAGCCGCCGCGGAAGCCGAGGTTGTAGACCGCCGCGCCGAGCACCTGGCCGACCGGCTCGAAGCCGACGCTCTTGATCGCGGCGAACTCGTCGGTGCTCAGCGCGGAGCCCCAGGTGCCGCTGGCCCTGATCTCGGCCATCCGCGCCTGTGCCGCCGGGGGAAGTCCCTGGCCGGACCATTGCGATGTCACAGTAAGCGCCTTTCGGCCTGGCTAGCCGTTCTCCGGCCGCCCGTTCTCCGGCCGCCGCCCGTTCGCCGGCCGGGCGCCGGCTCGGTCGGCAGCCCGGTCGGCAGCCCGCCGGGCCGGTGCGGCCTGACCCGATTATGCCTCAGGTAGCTGACCGTCAGTCGCCGCCGCCCTTGGCATCCCATTCCTCGTTGCGGCGCCGCACGGTTTCCAGCGCGTCGGCCGCCGCCTGCCGGGTCGGAAACGGGCCAAGCCGATCCTTGCCAGGGCAGCCCGCGTCCGGTTCCACGGTTCTGTGCCTGAGGCAGAACCACCAGTGCTGCTCAGTGTCCATGACAACTAGACTCCCAGATCATGGAGACAACGCTGCGGCCCGGGCGGATTTCCCCGCCTCGCCAGGTTCCCGCGCACATCCAGCCCCCCGAGTACGTGGGCAAGCGGTACCCGAGGACCGGCGAGCCTGATGTCAAGGACGCCGACACCATCGAGCGGATGCGAGTGGCCGGCCGGATAGCCGCCCAGGCCCTGGCCGAGGTCGGTGCTCACGTGGAACCCGGGATCAGCACCGATGAGCTTGACCGGATCGGGCACGAGTTCCTCTGCGACCACGGCGCCTATCCGAGCACTCTCGGCTACCGGGGCTACCCGAAGTCGCTGTGCTCGTCGCTCAACGAGGTCATCTGTCACGGCATCCCCGACGACACGGTCATCGTCGACGGCGACATCGTCAACATCGACATCACCGCCTACATCGGCGGCGTGCACGGCGACACCAACGCGACCTTCCTGGCCGGCGCCGTCGACGAGGAATCCCGGCTGCTGGTCGAGCGGACCCGCGAGGCCACGATGCGCGGCATCAAGGCGGTGGCGCCCGGCCGGGCGCTGAACGTCATCGGCCGGGTGATCGAGTCGTACGCGCGGCGGTTCGGCTACGGCGTCGTCCGCGACTTCACCGGGCACGGCATCGGGACGACGTTCCACTCCGGCCTGATCGTCCCGCACTTCGACGATCCCTCGGTCAGCGTCGTCATGGAACCCGGCATGACCTTCACGATCGAGCCGATGCTCACCCTCGGCACGATCGACTACGAGATCTGGGCCGACGGCTGGACCGCCGTGACCAGGGATCGCAAGCGCACCGCGCAGTTCGAGCACACAATTCTCGTCACCGCGGACGGGCACGAGATCCTGACCCTGCCGTAACGGCCGAGCCGCCGACCGCGGAAGCCGCCGGCGCGGGGCCGGATGCTGGCCGGGATCGGCTGCGCAATGACGGCCTTCGTCGTGACCGCCGGCGCACGGCCTGCTCGCCACCGCCCGCTGCTGCGTGTCATGCCCGCCGCGATAGCCGCCCGCTGAGGCCGCCGTGCGCTACATGAGGTTCTGCTGCCCCGACGCCTGCTCGTTGAAGTAATACGGGACCGGCCACTGGCCGGGAACCTGGGGCACCGGTGCCCGGCGCGGGCTGGTGGCCGGCCCGCGCAGGCCCGCGAGCTCGTCGGGGCTGACCGGTGCGCTGTTCAGCTCAAGCCCGGTGGCAGCGCGCAGCGCGCCGACGATCGCCGCCGTGGCGACGACGGTGGGTGACTCGCCGACGCCTTTGAGGCCGTACGGCGTGCCCGGCTCGGGTTCGGTGACGGCGGCAGTCAGCACCGGGGGGACGTCGAGCATGGTCGGAATGAGGTAGTCGGTGAACGACGGGTTGCGGATCAGGCCGTCCGCTACCTGGACTTCTTCCATCAGCGCCAGCCCGAGGCCCTGTGCCGTGCCGCCAGCCACCTGACCCTGGAGCCCGGCCGGGTTCATCACCCGGCCGACGTCCATCGCGGCCGCGATCTGGACCACCCGCGCCAGGCCGAGCTCGGCGTCTACCTCGACGACCGCCCGTTCAGCGGCGAAGGCGAATCCGGCGTGGATGTCCCCCTGGCCGCTGGCGTCGAACTCGGTGGTCGGGCGGTGGTGATAGACGGCAGCGCCGGTCACGGGCTCGGCGAGCAGGTCGCCGACGTCGGCCACCGGCGCTCCGCCTCGCATGATCATCCCGCCGGCCAGCGACAGGTCGCCGGCCTGGCCGGCCTGCTCTGCTAGCCCGGCCCGCTCGAACAGCCCGGCCCGCTCGAACAGCTCGGCCCGGATCCGCTGGCAGGCCAGCTGCACAGCACCGCCGGCCATGACGGACTGCCTTGAGGCCGAGGTCGATCCCGCGTTCCCGACCTCGGTGTCCGCGTCGTGCATGACCACATCGCCGATGCCGAGCTCGGTCCTGACGATCTGGGTCAGCACGGTGTAGAGGCCCTGGCCCATCTCGACCGCGGCGGTGTGGATCTCCGCGACCGGTCCGGCGGGCCCGGCCATCAGCGTGACCCTGGCTTCGGCCGCGTCATCGAACCCCTCGCTGAAGGCGAAGTTCTTGTATCCGACAGCGATCGCGACCCCCCGGCGGAGCCCCTCGCCGTGGGTGACGTTGCCGGTGCCCGCCGGGTAGCGCCGGGGGTCGCGGTGCAGCGGCGGCTCCTCCGCGGGCAGCGGGATGGCCATGCAGCGCTCGATCAGCTCACGCACCGGGGCGCTGCCGGTGATGACCTGGCCGGTCGGCAGGACCGAGCCCGGGCGCACCGCGTTGCGCAGCCTGAACTCGACCGGGTCCAGGCCGAGGCTAGCCGCGAGCTTGTCCATCTGCGCCTCGTGCGCGAAGCAGACCTGTGGTGTGCCGAAGCCGCGCATCGCCCCGCACGGCGGGTTGTTCGTGTAGACGACCGAGGCCTCGACCCGCACGTGCGGGACCTCATAGGGCCCGGCCGCGAACGTCGCCGCGTTGCCCACGACGGCCGGCGAGGACGACGTGTAGGCGCCGCCATCGAGGAGCAGCCTGGCATCGACCACCAGGAGCCTGCCGTCGGCGGACGCCCCGTGCCGCATCCAGATCCTGGCCGGGTGGCGGTGCACGTGCCCGTGGAACGATTCCTCGCGGCCCAGGCACATCTTCACCGGGCGGCCGGTCCGCAGTGCCAGCAGGCAGGCATGGATCTGAACGTGAATGTCCTCGCGCGACCCGAACGCCCCGCCGACGCCGGCCAGCGTCAGCCTGACCTTCTCGGCCGGCAGACCGAGGCAGGGCGCGATCTGCTCCGCGTCCACGTGCAGCCACTGCGCGGCCGCGTAGAGGTGAACACCGCCGTCCGCGTCGGGGACGGCCAGCCCCGCCTCCGGGCCGAGCGGCGCCTGATCCTGCATGGCCGTCTGGTAGTAACCTTCCACCCAGACGTCTGCGCCAGCGGTGTCCGGTTCACCATGCACGATGTGCACGTGGCGCAGCACGTTGCCGAACGGGCGCAGCCGCGGCGCATCGGGCCGCAGCGCCGCCTCCATGTCGGCCAGCACGTCGAGCGGCGCCCAGTCCACGGCGATCAGGCCGATCGCCTCCCGTGCCTGCCGCTGGCTCTGCGCGGCGACCAGTGCCACGGCCTCCCCCTGATAGCGGACCACGTCCGCGGCCAGAACCGGCTGATCCGCGACGTTCAGGCCGAACGTGGGATGACCGGGAATGTCGGCCGCGAGCATGACCGCGTGCACGCCAGGACTGGCCAGCGCGGCGGAGGCGTCCACCGACCTGATCCGCGCATGCGCGTGCGGCGACCGCAGCACCGCGCCGTGCAGCATGCCATCGGCGCGCAGGTCGCTGGCATAGCTGAACTCGCCGGTAACCTTCGGGACGCCGTCGATCCGCGGCGCGCTCGACCCCACCCCGGCCCGTGGTGACGCACGCCGTGGTGACGCACGCCGTGCTGACGCACGCCGTGGAGACGCACGCCGTGCTGACTGAGCGAGCCCGGGCACCGATGCGTCCATAGTTGCCTCACGGTACGGACGCCGGCCCGGGCGGTCCAGTGCCGAAGGTCCCGCCGGCACCACCGGACGACCCGTGACACTAACCGGAACCTGGACTTACACTCAGGCCAAACCGGGCAAACGACCAGGCGGTTATCCGTCAGGGCGCTCGGAGGACCACGGTGACGGCCCCGCAGCCTTGGAGGTACCCGGTGTCCGCACGCAGAGCCAATCCCCGCGTCCTTGCCGTCGCTCGCGGCGACGAGCCGGCCGACCTGCTGATCACCGGCGGCCGGGTCTTCGTGCCCGGCACCAGGGAGTGGATCGACACCGACCTCGCCGTGGCGGCTGGCGTGATCGCCGGCTGGGGCCCGCGCGAGGCACGCGAGGTTGCCGACGTCTCCGGCGCGGCCCTGACCCCGGGCTTCATCGACGCTCACATGCACCTGGAGTCGACCAAGCTCTGGGTCGATGAGTTCGTCAGGGCCGTGCTGCCGCATGGCACGACGGCGGTCGCCGCCGACCCGCACGAGATCGCCAACGTGTTCGGGGTCGCGGGCGTGGCGGCGCTGGCACAGGCCTCCCGCGGCCTGCCGTTCACCTTCGGGATCTGCGCGTCTAGCTGCGTGCCAGCGTCGCCGTTCGAGAGCCCGGGAGCGGAGGTCCACACCGCGGAGGTACGCAGGCTCTTCGACGAGCTCGGCGCGATCGGGCTCGCCGAGGTGATGAACTACCCGGGCGTCGTCGCCGGCGATCCCGAGCTGCTCGCGAAGATCGCCGCCGCCGGTGACCTTCGGGTGGACGGCCACGCGCCGGGACTGACCGGCCGGCAGCTTGACGCCTACCTGGCGGCCGGGGTCGAGTCCGATCACGAGTGCACGACGGCCGACGAGGCGGCGGAGAAGCGCCGCAAGGGCATGTGGATCTTCGCCAGGCAGGGCTCGGCGAGCAGGAACCTGGCGGCGCTGATCCCGCTCGTGCTCCAGCACGGGACCGAGCGAGTGGCGCTCTGCACCGACGACCGTGAGCCGGACACGATCTTCAGCGAGGGCCACGTCGACGACTGCGTCAGGCTGGCGGTCTCCTGCGGTGTCCGCCTGGAGGACGCTCTGGTGCTGGCGACATCCAACCCGGCCGGTTATCACAACTTCGATCACCTCGGCTGGCTGTCGCCCGGCTATCAGGCCGACGTGCTCTGCTTCGACTCACTCGACCGGCTGTCGCCGGTCATGGTCTATCAGGCGGGAACCCTGGTCGCCGAGCACGGCCGCGCGATCGACGGCGCCGTGCCCGCCGCCCCGGCGCCCGCGTGGATGCGCCACTCGGTGCACCTGGCCGAGCCGCCCGGCCCTGCCGCCCTGACCCTGGCACCGCCGGCCGGCGGGCTTGCCAGGGTCATCGGGATCGAGCCGGACACGCTCTCGACCAGGCACCTGATCCTCGACGTGACACAAACCCCGGAGGGAATCGCCAGGATCGGGGTCGTCGAGCGCCATCACGAGACCGGCCGGATCGGCCTCGGCTACGTCCACGGCTTCGGGCTGGCCCGCGGCGCCATCGCCTCGACCGTGGCGCACGACGCGCACAACTGCATGGTCGTCGGCGCCCTGGACGCGTCGGGGCCCGCCGACATGGCCTCGGCCATCGCCAGGCTGGCCGAGATCGGCGGCGGCCAGGTGGCGGTGCTCGACGGCCGCGTTATCGCCGAGGTGCCGCTGCCGGTCGGCGGGCTGATGAGCGATCGGCCGGTCGCCGCGGTGGCCGCGGAGGTCGAGGCCGTCGAGCACGCGGCGGCCACCGTGCTCGGCGTCGGCATCGCGACCCCGTTCATGCACCTGAGCTTCCTCGGCCTGTCGGTGATCCCCGAGCTGAGGATCACCGATCGCGGCCTGGTCGACGTGAACAGGTTCGAGCTGACCGCGGTGGCCGCGAGCTGAGCCGGGCCTGCCCGGCTGACCGCACGCTGACCCGCAGGCGGGCCGCCACGGAGAACACCATGGCGGCCCGCCGCCTGGTCAGGCTTCGGGCAGCACCGGAGTCGCCTCGCCCTCGGCCCGGACGGTCCTGGCAGCCAGCACGTAATACACGATGCCGCCGACGATCAGCCCCATGAACACGCTGAAGTCCGAGCCGAACGAACCGCCGATCCGGCTGGCGAGCGGCCCCTCGTACGACAGCGCGGTGGAGCTGAACGCGTTCAGCCATACCGCGGCCGCGATCATCCCGACCACCTGGGCGATGATCGCCGGCCAGAAGACGCCGCCGCGGCGGTAGTACCGGCCGCGCTCGTTCAGCAGGCCGCCGGTGTCGTAGCGGTTCTTCCGCAGCCACGAGTCGATCAGGTAGATCGCGCACCACGGCCCGAGCCAGACGATGATGAACAGCAGGAAGGCCGCGAGCAGGCTGAAGAACTTTCCGGAGAAGATCGCGTATGCCGTGAACCCGCCGCACACCACCGTGTCGATCGCGACGCACTGCACTCGCTTCAGCTTGGGGATCAGGCTCTGCAGCGTGACGCCAGACGAGTACAGGTCGATGGTGTTGATCGCGAACAACTGGAAGATCGCGACGATCAGGAACGGGACGATGAACCAGGACGGGAACCCCTGGGTCAGGCCGGCGATGCCCTGGACGCTCGTGATGCCGGGCACGCCGGTAGCTATCGCCGCTCCGAGTACCTCAAGCAGCGCCGAGGCGATGCCCCCGCCGAGCGCCACTGCCATCACGATCCGCTTCCTGTCGGCGCCCGGCGGCAGATAACGGGAGTAGTCGTTGGCGTTCTCGGTCCAGCCGAGGCCTCCGGCCGAGATGACCACCGCGAGGAAGATCATCACCGAGCCCCAGGGCGCCCCGTGCGCGGGCACATGCAGGTTCACCTTCGACGTCGTCAGGATCGCCATGATCACGAACAGGGCGACGAACGGCAGGGTCAGCCAGCGCAGCACCTTCAGCACGGCAGCGTGACCGAGGGTCGGCAGGAGCGCCTGGATCGCTACCGCGATGACAATGATGACGATCTTGGCCGGAGTGCCGGACACCAGCTTGTACCGGTCGCCGATCGCGATCACGGCCAGCACGACGAACGCGATGCCCTCGATCTCGAATCCGACCTGAGTCACCCAGTTGAAGAACGACGGCAGCCGGTTCCCGTGCGGCCCGAACGGAGCGCGGCTGATCGCGAAGGTTGTGGTACCTGCCCGCGGCCCCTGCAGACTAGCCAGGCCGGTCAGAACGTAGAAGAAGTTGCCGACAATGATCATGGTGACGGCCTGGGCGAACGACAGCCCGAAAATGAGCACCGCGAGCGCGCCATAGAGCACGAACTCGACATTCCACACCGCTCCGGCCCACATCCAGAACAGGCCGGACGGCTTTCCCCACCGATGATCGAGCGGTACGTACTCGATCCCGCGCTGCTCGATGCTGGCGACCGGCGGCGGTACGCCGCCGTCGAGCACCGCGCTTGACCCGGCGCTGCCCCGCTCCGCTGCGCTTCCCATGGCCTGCCTCCCTGGCTTCGTCGAGGCAGATTCCCACGGCTCCGCCGACGGCAGGACGATCGCCAGCCGGAAGATCCACCGCGGCGTGCGCGAGACCTGTGTGCAGTACGGTGCACGCGCGCACCACGGGGCAATTCTGCTTCATGTGACGACTAGCTGACGAGCCAGACGCTACTACGGCGAATGATCAGAAAGGAAGGACCGAAGGTCCCGACAAGATCTTGGGTTATCTGGCGTTATCGCGTGGTTTATCATGCCGCGCCTGCTGGCGCTGCCCGGATTCTCAGGCCGGGCCGCCCTCCTCGCGCAGCGCCCGCCACACCCGCTCGGGGGTGAACGGGATGGTGCTGATCGCGACCCCGGTGGCGTCCAGGATCGCGTTCCTGACCGCGGGAGCGACTCCCACGGTCGGAATCTCGCCGACCGCCTTCGCCCCGAACGGGCCGGACGGCTCCATCGTCTGAATCAGGAATACCTCGGTGTCCGGAGCGTCATCGGCACGGTAGATCCAGTACGGACCGAGCCTGCCGTTCACCGGCCGGCCCTCGCCGTCGAGCACCAGCTCCTCGCAGAGCGCGTAGCCGAGCGCCATCAGCACGCCGCCTTCCACCTGGCCGCTCGCGGTCAGCGGATTGATCGGCACACCGCAGTCCACGGCGGTCACGACCTTGACGACGGTGACCTGGCCGGTCTCGACATCCACCTCGACCTCAGCGACCTGGGCCGCGAACGGCGACGGCGACTCCCTGGCCAGGTACGACGCGGTGCCCATGATCTGCTCCTGGTCCTGCTCGTGCAGCACGTGCAGCGCCAGGTCGGCCAGCGGCACCGAGCGGCCGTCGGCCGCCCAGGCACAGCGGTCGCGCAGCTCGATCGGGGCCGATTCGTCAAGTGAAAGCATCCGCGCGGCCCGCTGCGCGATCCGCGCCCGCGCCGCCTCCGCCGCTTGCTTGGCGGCCATGCCGGTGATGTACGTGGTGCCCGACGCGTAAGCGCCCACGTCGAACGGCGTGAGATCGGTATCAGCGGCGTACACGATGATGTCGTCCACTCCGACGCCGAGCACCTCGGCCGCGATCTGGGCGACCACGGTGTCGGCCCCGGTTCCCAGGTCCGTGCCGCCGATCATCAGGTTGAACGATCCGTCGTCGTTCATCTTGATGAAGGCCGCGCCCATGTCGACGAACGGGATGCCCGAGCCCATCACGCACAGCGCGAACCCGATTCCGCGCCGGATGCCCGGCCGGTCAGCCGGGCGCCTGAACGACTCGTCACCGCGCCGGTGCCAGCCGATCGCGCGCAGCGCCTGCGCCGCGCATTCCTCGGTGCCGCAGCTGGTGATCCGCGGCAGGTCCTGCACCGCGACGTCCTCGACCCCGCCGCGCTCGCCGAGCCGCGGCGCGATGTCGAAAGAATCGCCGAGCCCGACCCAGTTGCGCCGGCGCAGCTCGACCGGGTCGATCCGAAGCGCCCTGGCGATGTCATCGAGATGGGACTCGAGCGCGAAGACGCCCTGCGGCGCGCCGTAGCCGCGCATGGCCCCGGCCACCAGCCGGTTCGTGTACACGACGTCGCACTGGTAGCGCTTGGCCGGGCAGTTGTAGGAGGACAGGCCACGCAGCCCGGTCACGGACTGCACGGTGAAGCCGTGCACGCCGTAGGCGCCGGTGTTGGCGACCACCTTCATGTCCTGGGCCAGCAGCTTCCCGTCACGGCTGACCCCGGTGCGGAAGGTGATCGTCTGCCTGTGCCTGGTGCGCGAGGAGGCGAACTCCTCGTCACGGCTGAGCTCCAGGCGCACCGGGCGGCGGGTGGCCAGCACCAGAAGACCGACGATGTCCTCGATCAGCATCTCCTGCTTGCCGCCGAAACCGCCGCCGATCCGCGGCTTGATCACGCGGATCCGCCTGACCGGCAGGCCGACCAGCGGGGCGACCATGCGCCGGATGTGGAACGGCACCTGGGTGGAGGTGCGCAGAACCAGCCGGTCGTCGGGGTCCAGCCAGCCGATCGTGACATGCGGCTCGATCGCGCAGTGCTGTACCTGATGGGTATGGAAGGTCTGCTCGAAGACGTGATCGGCCCCGGCCAGCGCGGCCTCCATGTCGGTCACGGTCCGGCCCTCGATGTGCGAGCTGATGTTGCGGGCGGCGTCGTGGATGCCGACCGAGTCCGGCTCGTCGTGGATGACCGGCGCCCCTGGCGCCAGCGCCTCGATCTCGTCGAGCACCGCGGGCAGGACCTGGTAGGTCACCTTGATCCGGCGGCAGGCCTCCTCGGCGAGCTCGACCGTCTCCGCTGCCACCGCGGCTACCCGGTCGCCGACGTGGCGGACCTTGTCGTCGAAGCTGACCTGGTCCCACGGATACGGATTCGGCCAGCTCTGGCCGCCCGAGGCGTACTTCACCCGGGTGGTGTTCAGGTGGTGGAGCACCGCGTGCACCCCGGGCAGCGCCCGCGCCTCCGCATCGTCGATCGCGACGATCCGGGCGTGCGCGTGCGGGCTGCGCAGCACCTTGGCGTACAGCATCCCGCGCGGCCGCACATCGTCGGTGAAGGCCGGGTGGCCCTTCACCAGCCTGAGCGCGTCGACCTTGCGCTCCGGCTGGCCGACGACGGCGGTCGGCGTCACCTCCGGCGACGCCACGACGCGCGGCAGCGCGGAGGGCGCCGCATGATCTCCGGCGGCATCCGGCCCCGGTCCCGCCAGGCCCCGGCCGGCCAGCGGCTCGACCAGCACCGGCTGAACCGGGCCCGGCTTCTCGCCGCGCAGCAGCGCCGCGGCCCGCCGTACCGCCTCCACTACCTTCACGTAACCGGTCTCGCGATCGAGGATGCCGGACAGGGCATCGCGGATCTCCGCCTCGCCAGGGTCGGGATCGCGCTCAGCAAGCGCCTTGGCGGCCAGCACCATGGCGCCGGCCGAGTACCCGGACTGGAGCGCGCCGACCTCGACAAAGGCCTCCTGGATCGGGTGCAGCTCGCCGGTCGCCGCATCCAGCGACTCCACGGTCGTCACCTCGTGGCCGTCGGCCTGCGCAGCGAGCAGCACGTCGGCGCAGACCAGCCGGCCGTCCAGGAGCACGGCGGCCGCGCCGGTCTCGCCGGTGCCCGACCCGAACCGCACGCTGGCGAAGCCCTCGCGCCGGAGCAGCTCGAGCAGCGTGTCCCCGGGCTCGCAGCCGAGCTCGCGGACGCGGCCGTTGACGGTGATCCTGACGTCCATCAGCCGATCTCCCCGAGAACCCGCCTGGTGAGCACGGCCGCTATCGCGCGGCGGTACTCGCTCGACCCGCGGAAGTCGCCGGGCGGATCGAGATCGCCGGCCGCGTCCCGCTCCGCGGTCACGAGCACGGGAGCGGCCGCCACGCCGGTCAGGGCCAGCCGCCGCTGCCCGTCCGGCCTGCGCCGGGCGACCGCGGCGACGATCGGCCGGTCAGCCGGAGTGCGGGCCGTCCTGGCCGCGGCGGTGACGCCGCCGGTCTCGACGGCCACGGCCGTGATGATCCGGCCTGCCAGCGGCGAGCGGTCAGCGAGCAGCGCGGCGAGCGAGCGGTCATGCTCGCCGTCCCGGCCGGCCAGCCTGACCGTCCCGCCGTGTACCAGGAGCGCTGCCAGGAGCTCGCTGGACGGATCGGCGGTGGCCACGCAGCCGCCGACGGTTGCCATGGCCCGCAGGGTGCTCGGCTGCTCGCGGCGGGCCGCCTCCCGGATGGCGGCCGGGACCCGGGCGTCGTCGGCCAGCCGCTGGAGAGTCACGGTGGCGCCGATCAGGAGCCCGTCCGCGCCGTCGCGCTCGACGGCGCCGGTCGGCAGCGCCTGGAGGTCCACCACCACGACGGGCCCGGCCGGCCGGGCCGCGTTCACCTTCGTCCCCCCGCCGATCACGACGGCCCCGGGACGGTCAAGGCACGCGAGCGCCTCGCTCAGCGTGGCTGGACGCAGGTACTCCGACACTCTGCTCATCGTGCCTCAACAGTAGCGACAGCTCCGGCGCCAGGCACCGCCCGGCACCCGACCGCGCTTCCCGGCGACCGCGCGTTCGGCTGCCCCGGCCTGGCTACGGGCTCAGTTCCCGGACAGAGGGGACTTTCGGCCCCTGATGACCGCTGCGGCACAGCCGTACCATCGGGCCATGACAGGTGTCCCCGCCGCCGCCCGCACCGGGCTTGATCAGCGCATCGCCGACCCGGGAGTCTACGACCGGGCCGTCGGCAGGTTCCGCGAGGCGCGGATCGTGCTCCCGACCTTCGCCGAGCTGGCCGACCCGGGCCGCATCCCGGAGCGGGTCAGGCGCGCCCTGGCCGCCGTCGGGCCGGACGAGGCGCATCCGCTGAACCTGTTCCGGGTGCACTGGCACAACGGTCGCGACCGCGCCAGTCAGGTGGCCGTTCCGGTCTACGCCGAGCTGCCTGGCGAGCTGACCGGGGTGGACGCCAGGATCGTGGTCCTGATCGGCGAGACGTTCCCGATGATCAGCGCGCACAAGGTGCTCGCCGCCTACGGCTGCCTGGCCCCGCGCGTGATCACCGGCCGGTTCGATCCCACGGCGAACCGGGCGATCTGGCCGTCCACCGGCAATTACTGCCGGGGCGGCGTGGCCATTTCCAGGCTCATGCACTGCCGGGGGGTCGCCGTGCTGCCCGAGGGAATGAGCCGCGAGCGGTTCGAGTGGCTCGAGGACTGGGTGACCGACCCGGGCGACATCATCAGGACGCCGGGCACGGAAAGCAACGTCAAGGAGATCTACGACAAGTGCGCCGAGCTGTCGCTGGACCCGGCCAACGTCGTGCTCAACCAGTTCGCCGAGTTCGGCAACCACCTCATCCACTACGCCTGCACCGGCCCGGCGCTGGCCCGGGTCTTCGACTCGATCCGCGGCGCCGACCCGGCGCTCCGGCTGCGCGCGTTCGTCTCCGCCTCGGGCTCGGCGGGCACGCTCGGCGCCGGTGACCACCTCAAGGACGCCTGCGGCGCCGCGATCGTGGCCGTCGAGGCGCTGGAGTGCCCGACCATGCTCTACAACGGGTTCGGCGAGCACAACATCCAGGGGATCGGCGACAAGCACATCCCGCTGATCCACAACGTCATGAACACCGACATCGTGACCGCGGTCTCCGATCGGGCAACCGACCAGCTCGGCGTGCTGTTCAGCGCCCCGGCCGGCCTGGGTTACCTGCGGGGCAGGCGCCGCGTTCCCGAGCCGGCCCTGGCCGCGCTCTCCTCGTTCGGGCTGTCGAGCATCTGCAACATCCTGGCCGCGGTCAAGACCGCCAGGTACCTGCGGCTCGGCGCGCAGGACGTCGTCATGACGGTCGCCACCGACGGGGCGGCCATGTACGGCAGCGAGCGCGAGCAGGTCCTGGCCAGGGACTACCCGAAGGGCTTCGACGAGACGGATGCCGCGGAGGCGTTCGGCCGCTGGATGCTCGGGGCCGGCACCGACGACCTGCTCCAGGCGAGCACGCGGGACCGGGAGCGCATCTTCGACCTCGGCTACTACACGTGGGTGGAGCAGCAGGGCGTGAGCGTGGCCGATTTCACGGCCCGGAGATCGCAGGCCTACTGGGCGGAGCTGCGCACCAGGCTGGCCAGCTGGGACGCCCTGATCGGGGAGTTCAATGCCCGCACCGGGGTAATCGAGGACCTGTGAAAGCCGCGCTCTCCTCCATTCGGTGCGCTGGCTGCGGCTGGGTGCCGCCAGCCAGGCAGGCGTACCCCTTCCGGTGCGCTCGCGCGGACCACGATGACGTCGATCACGTCCTGGTCCGGATCCTCGACACCGCCGCCGCGCGCTTCCCCGGCGGCCTCGAGCCCGACCCGTTCGTCAGGTACCGGTCGCTCATGCACGCGTACCACATGGCGATGGACGCGGGGCTGGGCGACGACGAGTACCAGCAGCTGATCGGGGCGCTCGAGCGGTCGGTGGCGGCCGTGGACGGGCGAGGGTTCGGGGTCACGCCGCTGAGCCGGAGCGCCGTGCTGAGTGACCGGCTCGGCTTCTCGCCGGCCGGCGGGGTCTGGGTCAAGGACGAGACGGCGAACGTGTCGGGCTCGCACAAGGGCCGTCACCTGATGGGCCTGCTGATCCACCTCGAGGTCGCCGAGCGGATCGGGCTGATCTCCGCCGGCGACCGTTCCGACCTGGCGATCGCGAGCTGCGGGAACGCCGCGCTCGCCGCGGCGGTCCTCGCCAGGGCGGGCGGCCGCAGGCTCCGGGTGTTCGTCCCGGTCGACGCGGAAGCGGGCGTCGTGGCCAGGCTGCGCCAGCTCGGCAGCGACGTGGTGCCCTGCCCGCGCGAGCCCGGCGCGGCCGGCGATCCCGCCTATCTGCGGCTCCGCGAGGAACTCGCGGCCGGGGCGGTGCCCTTCACCTGCCAGGGCAGCGAGAACGGCCTGGCGATCGAGGGCGGCCAGACCATCGCCTACGAGATCGCGTCGCAGCTGGCGGGCACCGGCCTGGACCACATCGTGGTCCAGGTCGGCGGCGGCGCCCTCGCGAGCGCGTGCGCCGCCGGGCTGCGCGAGGCGGCTGAGCTCGGCGCGATCCCGGGCGAGCCCCGGCTGCACACCGTGCAGACCACCGGCGCGCACCCGCTCGAGCGCGCCTGCCGGCGAGTCAGGGCGCTCCTGCCGGCCGGCGGCGCCGGGCCGGTGCGCCGGGCCGACGCGGAGCGCGCGCTGGCGTCGGCCGCCAGGCACCGCTCGGCCTATATGTGGCCGTGGGAAAGCGAGCCGAAGAGCATCGCGACCGGGATTCTCGATGACGAGACCTACGACTGGCGGGCCGTGGTCGGCGGCATGCTGACGACCGGCGGCCAGCCGCTGGTCGTCTCGGAGGACCGGCTGGCCGAGGCGAACGGGCTGGCCGCGATGACCGGCATCCCGGCGGACCCGACCGGATCGGCCGGCCTCGCCGGGCTGCTCGATCTGCGCGAGGCCGGGGTGGTCGCCGCGGACGAGCGCGCCGCCGTGCTGTTCACCGGCGTGCGCCGCGGCTCGGACACGGCCCCGCCGGGACCGGCGGACCGGGGGTGACGGCCATGGACTTCACGCTCAACGGCGCCGAGGTGTCGGCCGACGTCCGGGACGGGCAGCACCTGCTCGATGTGCTCAGGGAGGACTGCGGCATCACGTCCGTCAAGGACGGCTGCGCGCCCGAGGGCTCCTGCGGTGCCTGCACCGTGATCGTCGACGGCAAGGCCGTGGTCTCCTGCGCGCAGCCGGCCTCGCGCTTCGCCGGCCGGTCGGTCACCACCCAGGAAGGGCTCTGTGAGGCGGACCGGGAGCGCTGGGCCGACTGCTTCGTGGCCGCAGGCGCCTCCCAGTGCGGCTTCTGCTCGCCCGGCATCGTGATGAAGGCCGAGGCGCTGCTGGCCAAGACGCCCGAGCCGACCAGGGAGCAGGTAGCGGCTGGCCTGGCGGGCAACCTGTGCCGCTGCACCGGGTACGTCAAGATCATCGACGCGATCATGCTGGCGGCCGGCGCCCGCCGGGGCGAGCCGCTGCCGCCGATCGACAACAGCGGCCGGGTGGGCTCGCCGACCGCCCGGTACCAGGGCCGGGAGCTCGCGCTCGGCGACAAGCCCTACATCAACGACATGACGATGCCGGGCATGCTGCACGGCGCGATCCGGTTCGCCGACCACCCGCGTGCCGTGGTGCTCGGCATCGACATCAGCCGCGCCGCCGCCCACCCGGGCGTGCTCGCCGTGCTCACCGCGGCCGACGTGCCCGGTGAGCGGGTGCAGGGAGAGATCACCAGGGACTGGCCGCAGCTCGTGGCGGTCGGCGAGACCACCAGGTACGTCGGTGACGTGATCGCGCTGGTAGCCGCCAGCGACCGGACCGCTGCGCGCGAGGCGGCGGCGCTCGTCGACGTCAGCTATGACGTCCTCGAGCCGGTCACCAGCCCGGCGCAGGCCATGTCCGGCGGCGCGCCCCGGCTGCACTCCCATGCGCCGGGAAACGTGCTCTCGGTCTCCCAGGTCAGGCGCGGCGACGTCGATGCCGCGCTCGCCGGTGCCGAGCACGTGCTGACCGAGACCTTCCAGACCCAGTTCATCGAGCACGCCTTCCTTGAGCCTGAGTCATCGCTGGCGTATCCGATGGCCGGCGGCGGTGTCCATTTCTACTCCCAGGGCCAGGGCATCTGGAGCGACCGGCGCCAGGTCGCCAGCCTGCTCGGCCTGCCCGAGCACCAGGTGCTCGCCACCCTGGTCTCCAGCGGCGGGGCGTTCGGGGCCAAGGAGGACCTGGGCGTCCAGGGACACGCGGCGCTGCTTGCGATGCGCACTCACCGGCCGGTCAGGCTGACGCTGAGCCGGGCCGAGAGCATCCGCTTCCACGTCAAGCGGCATCCGCTCACCCTGACCTACACGGTGGGCTGCGATGCCGACGGCATGCTCCTCGGCGTGCGGGCACGGATCACCGGCGACACCGGCGCGTACGCCAGCGTCGGCGACAAGGTCCTCGAGCGGGCCGCCGGGCACGCGTGCGGCGTCTACAAGTTCCCGGCCGTCGACATCGAGGCGCGCGCCGTCTACACGAACAACCCGCCCTGCGGCGCGATGCGGGGATTCGGCGCGAATCAGTCGAACTTCGCGATCGAGGGCATGCTCGACCGGCTGGCCGAGCGGACCGGGCTCGACGGCTGGGAGATCCGCTGGCGCAACGCGGTGGAGACCGGCGACGTATTCGGCACCGGCCAGCGCCTCGGTCCCGGCGTCGGCATCAAGCAGACGCTGCTCGCCGTCAGGGACGCCTACCGGTCCGCGCGGTACGCCGGCATCGGCTGCGCGGTGAAGAACACCGGCGTCGGCAACGGCCTGGCCGAGTACGGCAGGGTGATCCTGCGGCCCGAGGGCGACGGCACGGTGACCCTGTTCCACTCGTGGACCGAGATGGGCCAGGGCGTGCACACGGTGCTCATGCAGATCGCCTGCTCCGAGCTTGGCCTGACCCCGGACCAGGTGCGGGTGGTCGTCGAGACCAGCCGCGAGCTCGGCTGCGGCCAGACCACGGCATCACGCGCAACGGTGCTCGGCGGGCGTGCGGTCATCGACGCGGCCGGCCGGCTGAAAGCCAGGATTAACGGGCGGCGCCTGGCTGATCTGGCGGGCCAGGAGTTCTATGGCGAGGTGCTGGTCGACTGGACCACCAGGCCCGGAACCGCCGCGGAGAACCCGGTCACTCACTTCGCGTACGGCTGGGCAACCCAGGTGGTCGTGCTCGACGACGAGGGCCGGATCGCGAAGGTCGTCGCCGCGCACGACGTCGGCAAGGTGATCAACCCCGTCCTGCTGGCCGGCCAGGTCGAGGGCGCCGTGCACATGGGGCTGGGTCACAGCCTGTCCGAGGAGTTCGTCGTGGAGAACGGGATCCCGGTCACCACGACGCTGAAGTCGCTGAACATCATCCCGCCGGCCGGAATGCCGCCGGTCGAGTGCGTCTTCGTCGAGGAGCATCAGCCGGAGGGCCCCTACGGCGCGAAAGGGATCGGCGAGATCGGCCTGGTCCCGACCGCCAGCGCGGTGGCCGGCGCCCTGCGCGCCTTCGACGGCCGCTACCGGACCACGCTCCCGATGAAGGACTCCGCGGCGGCGGCAGCGGCGGTGCCCAGGCTGGCGCGCCGCCGATGAGCACCCTGGCGCTCTGCGGAGCCACCGTCGTAGTCAGCATCGATCCGGTGGAGCTGGCCGGCGCCGACGTGCTGATCGACGGTGACCGGATCGCGGCTGTCGGCCCGGCGCCTCCGGCCGTGCCGCGCCGGGACTGCTCGGGAACGCTGATCGTGCCGGGGAACGTCTGCGCGCATACTCACCTGTACTCGGCGCTGTCCAGGGGGCTGCCCTACCAGCTCCCGCCGCCGGAGAACTTCCTGCAGATCCTCCAGCGCATCTGGTGGCGGCTCGACCGCGCGCTCGACGAGCGGAGCATCCGCATGTCTGCTCTCATCGGCGGGCTGGACGCGCTGCTGGCCGGGACGACCACGGTCTTCGATCATCACGCCTCGCCGAATTTCATCGACGGCTCTCTCGACATCGTTGCCGAAGCGCTCGCCGAGCTCGGGCTGCGCTCGGTGCTGTGCTACGAGGTAACCGACCGGGACGGCGCGGCTGCGGCGGCGGCCGGCCTCGCCGAGAACAGCAGGTTCTGCAAAGCCAGCCGGCCGCTCGCCGGCGAGGACGCCAGGCGCCGGCCAGCCGGCCGGCCACTGCCCGGCGAAGGCGCCGGCTCGCATTCAGCCAGCTGGTCACCGCCTGGCAGGGACCCCGGCTCGCAGCCAGTCAGCGGGCCGCTGGCCCGCGGCCTGATCGGCGCGCACGCCTCGTTCACCCTGTCCGACGCGACGCTGGACGCGTGCGCGGGGACAGCCGCCGACGCCCGGGCCGGGGTGCACATTCACGTGGCCGAGGACGCCGCCGACCAGCGGGACGCGCGGGAGGCCCACGGGTGCTCCGTCGTGGACCGCCTGAACGCGGCTGGCGTGCTGACGGAGCACGCCCTGCTGGCGCACTGCGTGCACGTCGACGACCGCGAGCGGGACATCCTGCTCGCCTCTGGCGCGACAATCGCCCACAACGCGCGGAGCAACATGAACAACGGCGTCGGCTACAGCCCGGTCACCGCGAGCGGCGCTCAGATCCTGCCCGCGGGCGCCCGCGACCGGATCACGCTCGGCACCGACGGCATCGGAGGCGACATGATCACCGAATCCCAGGTCGCGTTCTTCCGGGCCAGGGAGGCGAGCGTCCGTACCCCGCAGTCGTGGCCGCTGGCCCGGCTCGCCGCATCCTCGCGCGCGGCCGGCCGGGCCTTCGGCGAGCCCGCGCTCGGCCGGATCGAGGCCGGCGCGCCCGCCGACCTGGCCGTGCTCGACTACCCGGCGCCTGATCGGGTGTCGGTCGGCAGCCTGGCCGGTCACTGGCTCTTCGGCCTGTCGCCTGCCCACGTCAGGGACGTGCTGGTGGCCGGCGAGCTGGTCGTCGCCGACCGCCGCCCGACCCGCGTTGACACCGATCGGCTCGCGGCGGCGGCAGCCGCCGAGGTCGGCCGGCTGCGGGCCAGGCTGGCGGACATCCCGCCGCACGGCTTCACCCCCCGTGGCTGCGAGGCAAGATGACGATCACCTCAGCCGGCCGGGTGGCACTCTACCTGCAGGACAAGCACCCGATCAGGGACGGCATGCGCTATGCCAGGTACGCCGAGTCGAAGGGGTTCGAAGCGGTGTGGCAGGCGGAGAGCAGGCTGGTCCGGGAGGCAACGGTGCCGATGGCGGCCTACGCCGCGGTGACCAGCCGGATCAAGGTCGGCTCCGGCGTGATCCCGATCTGGACCAGGAACGTCAGCCTGCTCGCTGCGACGTTCTCCACCCTGTCCGAGCTGGCCCCCGGCCGGATCATGATGGGGCTCGGCGCCTGGTGGGAGCCGCTGGCCGCCAAGGTCGGCGTGGACCGGCGCAGGCCGCTTCAGGCGATGCGCGAGGTCATCGAGGCGTCCAGGCAGCTGCTCGCGCTGCGGCGGGTGTCCTATCACGGGGAGTTCGTGCACCTCGACGACGTGGAGATCGATATCGTGCACGGCGACCGGTCGCCGCGCGAGGTGCCGATCTACATCGGCGCGACCGGCATGAAGATGATGGAGCTGGCCGGCGAGATCGCGGACGGGGCGCTGCTCAACTACATGGTCAGTCCCGGCTACAGCCGGCGCGCGCTCGAGGCGCTCGCGGCAGGCGCGGAACGGGCCGGGCGCAGGGTCGAGGAGATCGACCGGCCTCAGCTGATCGTCTGCTCGGTCGACAACGACCGGGCCGCCGCGCTTGACCGGTCCAGGGAGCTGCTCACCCAGTACCTCGGGCAGCAGCCGCACATCATGAAGGCCAGCGGCGTCGATCCGGCGCTGATCGCGCGGATCGGCAAGATCCTGACCTGGCCGGCCGGCCCGGACGACATCCGGCGGGCGATGCGGCTGGTGCCCGACGAGGCCGTCGAGATGATCTCGGCGTCCGGCACGCCCCGGGACTGCCAGGCAAAGGTCGCCGAGTACATCGCGGCGGGCGCCACCTGCCCGGTCCTCTATCCGCTCGGCGACGACGTCGAGCTCATGATCGACACGTTCGCGCCCGGCGCGGCGCCCGCCAGGAGAACCGACAGCACCTGAATCAGACCGGCGAGCAGTGCTCGCCAGGCAGTGCCCGCCAAAGCAGTGCTCGCCAGGCATTGCCCGGCAAGCAAATGCCCGGCAGGCAATGCCCGACACAGCAAAGGGGTGGCAGTCATGCGAAGCTTTCTCGGCCGGGACATCCTGTCCCTGAAGGACATGGAGCGCGAGGAGTACTTTCAGATCTTCGGTGTCTGTGACACGCTCCGGCCGTACGCGGCCGAGCGCAGGAACGGCGATCTGCTGAAGCACAAGACCCTGCTCACCGCGTTCTACCAGCCGAGCACGCGGACCCGGCTGGCCACCGAGGCGGCGATGCACCGGCTCGGCGGGCACGTGCTCGGCTTCGCCGACGCGAAGATGACCAGGGCGGGCGACTTCTACCAGGAGTCGATCAAGGACACGGTGCACATGCTGGAGTACTACGGCGACGTCATCGCGATGCGGCACTTCCAGGAGGGCGCGCCGGCCGAGGCGGCTCGCTGGGCATCGGTGCCGGTGATCAACTGCGGTGACGGCTGGGGCCAGCACCCGACCCAGGTGCTCACCGACCTCTACACGATCTGGCGGGACCGGGGCACGCTCGACGGGCTCAGGGTGCTCTGCGTCGGCGACATGCGGATGCGCACCATGCACTCGATCCTGCACGCCATGTCGCAGTTCGACATGGAGGCCTTCGTCGTCGGGCCGCCCGAGATGTCGCTGCTGCCCGAGTTCAAGGCCGAGCTTGACCAGCGGAACACCCGGTACCGCGAGGTGGAGAGCGTCCAGGCCTGCATCGCGGACGCCGACGTCATCTACATGGAACCCGTGATCCAGGCCGATTACACCCAGTCGCGGGTCGAGGCGAGCAAGGACAACCCCAGCACGCCGGCCGCCTACCGGGTAACCAGGGAGCTGCTGCGCGCGAAGGCCAAGAGCGACGCGATCATCCTGCACTCGCTGCCCAGGATGGACGAGCTGCCGCCGGACGTGGACGCCACCCGGCACAACCGCTACTGGACCGAGGCGTTCAACGGCGTGGTGCTGCGGATGGCGCTGCTCGCGCTCGTCCTCGGCGCGGCCGAGTAGGGGGCGCCGGCATGCAGACTCATCTTCGCGGACGCGACCTCATCGACCTCCAGGAATGGACCAGGGACGAGATCAGCACGCTGCTCGACGTCGCGTTCGCGCTCAAGCGCGAGCGGGCGCTCGGCCAGCCGCACCCGCACCTGAGGGACAAGGTCCTCGCGATGCTGTTCTTCTTCCCGAGCACCCGCACCAGGGCATCGTTCGAGGCGGGCATGGCCCAGCTCGGCGGGCACGCCCAGTTCATCGAGAGCCGGACCACCCAGATCGCCCACGGCGACACCGCGAAGGAGATCGGCGAGATACTCGGCAGGTACAACGACGGCCTCGCGATCCGGCATGTCGACTGGCAGCAGGGCAACCGCTACCTCCGCGACGTCGCCGAGGCGAGCCGGGTGCCCGTGCTCAACATGCAATGCGACATCTACCATCCGCACCAGGCGCTGGCCGACCTGATGACGATCATCGAGCGGCTCGGCGATCCTCGCGGTCGCACCGCCACCATCAGCTGGGCGTACGCGTCCAGCTACGTCAAGCCGATCAGCGTCCCGCAGAGCCTGGCACTGCTGCTGCCGCGGTTCGGGATGAACGTGCGGCTGGTCCATCCGCCCGAGTTCACGCTGATGCCCGAGATCGTGGAGCAGGCCAGGCAGAACGCGCGGCTGGGACGGGCCGGCTTCGAGATCCTTGACGACTTCGACGAGGGCATCCGCGGCACCGACGTCGTCTACGCCAAGAGCTGGGGCGCGCTGCTCACCACCCCGGACGAGTCGCAGGGCGCCAGGATCATCGACTCCTACCGGGACTGGATCACCGACGAGCGGCGGATGGCGACGGCGTCAGAGGACGCCGTCTTCATGCACCCGCTGCCGGCCGACCGGAACATCGAGGTCACCGACGGCGTGATCGACGGGCCGCGGTCGGCCGTCTACGACGAGGCGGAGAACCGGCTGCACGCCCAGAAGGCCGTGATGGCCCTCACGATGAGCTAACCGGAGGCGGATCGGAATGGACAAGCGGACGGCCGTCGTCGCGATCGGCGGCAACTCCCTGATCAAGGACAAGTTTCACGAGACCATCCGGGACCAGTACATCGCCGCCAGCGAGACCTGCCGCCACATCGTGACGATGATCTCCGAAGGCTGGCGGGTCGCCATCACCCACGGCAACGGCCCCCAGGTCGGCTTCATCCTCAGGCGCTCCGAGCTCGCCGCCCACGAGCTGCATGAGCTGCCTCTCGATGTCTGCGGCGCCGACACCCAGGGCGCCATCGGCTATGAGCTTCAGCAGAACCTGTACAACGAGTTCCGGCGGCACGGCATCGACAAGGACGCGGTCACGCTGGTCTGCCAGACCGAGGTGGCCGCGGACGACCCGGCGTTCGCGAAGCCGAGCAAGCCGATTGGCTCGTTCATGGACGCCGAGCAGGCTGACCGGCGCCGGGCCGAAGGCTGGGACATCATGCAGGACGCCAACCGCGGCTGGCGCCGGGTGGTCGCCTCGCCGCAGCCGCTGCGGATCGTGGAGCTGCCGTCGATCAGGCGGCTGCTGGACGCCGGAACCGTCGTCATCGCCGCCGGCGGCGGCGGCATCCCGGTCGTGGCTGACGAGTCAGGCAGCCTGCGGGGCGTCGCCGCGGTCATCGACAAGGACCTGGCCTCGGCGCTGCTCGCCAATCAGATCGACGCCGACCTGTTCATCATCTCGACCGCCGTGGAGAAGGTCGCGCTCGAGTTCGGAACCCCGCGGCAGCGCTGGGTGGACCACCTGACCCTGGCGGAAGCCAGGGGATATCTGGCGGAGGGGAAGCACTTCGCGGCCGGCAGCATGGGCCCCAAGATCCAGGCTGTCATCGCCTACCTCGATGGCGGCGGCCGGGAGGCGCTGATCACCGACCCCGACAACCTGGAGCGCGCACTGGCCGGCCAGACCGGCACGCGGATCACCCCTGACTGACTGCCGGCAGGCCGGACGGCACGCCGGCCATCATCAGGCCGATCGCCTCTCTGCTGGTCGTCCGCGGATCGGCCTCGCTGATGATCATTCCCTCGTAGATGACGAGAATCCGGTCGGAGATGGCCATCACCTCGTCGAGGTCCTCGGAGATGACAAGCACGGCGGTACCGTCTGCCCGCTGGCTGACCAGCCGCTGGTGGATGTAGGCCGAGGCCGCCACGTCGATGCCGCGGGTGGGCTGAGCGACGAGCAGGACGGCCGGCGAGCCGGACAGCTCGCGGGCCATGATGAGCTTCTGTATGTTGCCGCCGGACAGGTTGCGGGCGGGTGTGTCCAGGCCCGGTGTCCGGATGTCGAACTCGGCGACGAGCTGCCGGCAGTGCTGGCGGATCGCCCGGTTGCGCAGGAATCCGAAGCGGGCGTATGCCCGGTCGGCGTTGGCCACCAGGATCAGGTTCTCGGCCACGGTCAGGTCGCCGATGACCGCATCGCGCATCCGTTCTTCCGGCACGTAGGCCAGCCCGGCGTCGCGGACGGCCCGCGGGTGCCGCCCGGTGACGTCGGCCCCGGCGATCTCGATCCGTCCGCTGACCGGCTGGCGGAGGCCGGCGATCGCCTCCGCGAGCTCCCGCTGCCCGCTGCCGGATACCCCGGCGATGCCGACGATCTCGCCCGAGCGCACCAGCAAGGACAGCCCGCGCACGGCCTGCACGCCACGATCACCGTTCACCCGCAAGTCGCTTACGGACAGCCCGACCGGGCCCTGCTGCCGGTCGGGCGGCACCCTGACCGTGGCGACCTGATGCCCGACCATCATGTCGGCCAGCTCGTCCATGGTCGTGTCGGCGGTGCCGACCGTAGCGATCTTCCGGCCGCTGCGCAGCACGGTGATCCGGTCCGACAGCTCGAGCACCTCGTGGACCTTGTGCGAGATGAAGACCAGCGACAGGCCGTTCCGCACCAGCGCGGTGAGCACGGCGAACAGATCGCGGACCTCCTGCGGGGTCAGCACCGCTGTCGGCTCGTCGAGCACGAGCAGCGAGACGTCCCGGTACAGGGCCTTGATGATCTCAACGCGCTGGCGCTCGCCCACCGAGAGCTGCCAGATGTACGCGGCCGGATCTACCTTCAGCCCGTAGTCATGCGATAGCTGGCGGATGCGCGCGGACACCCGGCCGAGGTCGGTCAGCGGGCCGCGCGATGACCTGACGCCCAGCGCGACGTTCTCCGCGACGGTCAGCGTCTGTACCAGCATGAAGTGCTGGTGGATCATGCCGATGCCCTGCTCGATGGCCACTGCCGGCGAGGTGATGGTCACCCGGTCGCCGCGCAGCCGGATCTCGCCCTCGTCGGGCTTGTAGAGACCGTAGAGCACCCGCATCAGGGTGCTCTTGCCGGCGCCGTTCTCGCCGAACAGGGCATGGATCTCACCGGGCGCCACGTCGAAGTCCACGTGGTCGTTGGCGAGCACCCCGGGGAAGCGCTTGGTAATGCCGCGCATCTCCAGGAGCGCTGGCTGGCCTGCCGAGGCGCTTCCCCGGGCTGCTGCTGTCATCGTGTCCGCTCCCGCCTCAGTTCGTCGGCGGTGTGATGGCGCCGCTGATGATCTCGGCGGCGATGTGCTGTCCGGCGGCCTTGATCGACGCCGGCAGCGGATAGGACGGGTTGTAGACGATCTTCTCGCCGTTGTTGCCGAGCGTGATCGTGTAGGTCGCCCCGCCAAGCACGCCGCCCCGGATCGCCGTGATGATCTGCCTGATGACGCCCGTCCAGTCGTAGACCTGGGACGCGACGACCTCGGTTGGCGCCAGCGACGACTGATCCCACTGGGTACCGAACCAGGCCACCTTGTCGCTCTTGGCCACGCCGATCGCCCCGACGACCGACTGCGAGCTCCCGGTCAGCACGTCGGCCTTCTCGGACACGTAGGCCTTAGCAGCGGTAGCCATCAGCGTGTCGTCGCTGAACGAGCCGGTAAAGCTGACGTGCACGGTGGCTGACTTGTCGGCGGCCAGGGCGCCGGCCTTGAATCCGACCACATAGAGGTGGGCGTCACCTACGTCGATGGGGCCGATGACGCCGAGCACCTTGCTCTTGCTGAGCTTGGCCGCGACGTAGCCCTCTACGTAACCGCCTTCCTGAGAGTTCGCCTGGTAGGCGAAAACGTTCTTCAGCCCGTATGTCACCCCCGCTGTGCCCCACGCGAAGGACGTCTTCGGGAACTGCGGGGCGAGCTGCTCGACCGTGCCGCCGAACTGCGAGCCGTGCGCGATGACCAGGTTGTAGCCCTCGGACGCGTACTGCCGCATCGCGTTGGCGGCGTCCGTGACATTGAACAGGTTGTCGGAGACCGAGAACGTGAAATGCAGCGGTCCCGCCAGAGATGAGACCGCCGCGTACATGGACTGGCTGAACGCCAGGTCGTTCCGCAGGCTCGGTTCGATCAAGGCGACCTTGAGTGTCGGCACGGACGACGAGGTGCTAGACGGCGACCCGCTGGTACTGGTCGGCGTCGAGCTTGAGTTTGAGCTGCAGGCCGCGGCCGTGAGCGCGACGGCCACGCCAGCAACTAGCATGACCGGTCGCCGCAGGTGGCGTTTCATGGCTTCCTCCAATAGCAGGCGAGATGGGACCTAGGTTTCGGCAATTGAGCTGCGGGCTCGCTGGTCGGTCGGTACGACACGGGTCACCCGCCTCTTTCGTAGGGCTTGCCGAGGACCGCGGGCTGCCGGAAGCGGCGCGCCACCGAGACCAGGGCGAGGACGGTCAGCACGGCTGGTGCCATCGCGGCGATGTCGGACGCAGAGGCCGGGATGATGCCGAGCGTCTTCCACGTCACGACCACCGAGCCGACGATGCCGTAGAGCAGTGATCCGGCCATCACGCCGAGCGGTCGCCAGGCGCCGAAGTACACCAGCGCGACGGCTATGAAGCCTTCGCTGTTGGTGAGGTCCTCCTGGAAGATCCCGATCAGCATGAGCAGGGTCGCGCCCGCCAGGCCAGCCAGGGCGCACCCGAGGATGACCGTCGAGTAGCGGATGCGGGTGACGCTCACCCCGACGGTGTCCGCCGCGGCGGGGTTCTCGCCTACCGCTCGAATCTTCATCCCGTACGTGGTGCGGTTGAGCACGAAGGTGAGCACTGGCACGAGCAGGAACGCCAGGTAGACCAGCCAGTTCTGGGTGAAGAACATGCGGCCGATGTCGGGGATGCTGTGCAGCAGCGGGATCGGCACCGCGGGGAGCGCCTGGATCGTGACGGGGGACGGGAAGAGCCTCAGCAGCAGCACGTTGGTCAGCCCGAGGCCGAAGAGGAAGACGCCGATCCCGCTGATTCCCTGCTCCGCCTTGAGCGTGACGCTCACGAACGCGGTGATCAGGCCCATCACCAGGCCGATGCCGGTGCCGGCCGCCGTGGCAAGCACCAGGCTGCCCGTCTTGGCCGCGACGAAGTAGGCGCCGAACGCGCCGAGCAGCATGATGCCGTCGACGCCCAGGTTGACGACGCCGCTGCGCTGTCCCATGGTCTCGCCGAGCGCCGCGAGCAGGAAGGGCGTTGCCAGCTGAATGCCGGCCGCCACGGTGGCGATCAGCACGGCGGCGGTGAAGAAGTGGCTCATGCGGTCGCGCCCTTCCGGGCACCATGGGGCGCCGCGCGCGCATCGGGCCCGGCGGTCACCACCGCCAGCGCCCGTGCGCGGGCACGCCGGCGCAGGTATCCCACGGAGACAACGAGGACGACCACCAGTCCGTTGATGGCGGTCACCAGGTCGGCGGGCACGCCGGTGACCACCTGCATCGAGGTGCCTCCCACCAGCAGCCCGGCGAAGAGGAACGAGGTGACGATCGTCCAGAGCGGCTGCAGGTCGGCGAACAGGGCCACCACGATGCCGTTGAAGCCCGCGTTGCCGGTGAATCCGGTCAGAGTCCCGTCGGTGACCATCCGGTGCGAGATGCTGCCGATGACCAGCATGGCCCCGGCGATTCCGGACAGCGCGCCGGCCAGCGTCATAGCCAGCGTCATGGTGCGCCTGACGGACATCCCCGCGTACCTGGACGCGTCGCGCGACAGACCGACGGAGCGGATCCTGAAACCGATGCTGGTGCGCCACAGCAGCACGTAGACGGCAACAGCGAGCAGCACCGCGATGAGCACCCCGAGGTGCAGCTGGGTTCCGCCGATCAGCGTCGGAAGCCAGGAGTTCGGTGACAGCAGCCTGGTCTGCGGGATGAGCCCGCCCACCGCGTAGCCCGAGTGCGCCACCATCGGCCCGGCGAGCATGTAGTTCATGAACTGGACGGCGACCAGGTTGAGCATGATCGTCGTCAGGATCTCGTTGACGTTGAAATAGGCCTTGAACGCACCGGGGATCGCGCCCCAGATGGCCCCGCCGGCGGCGCCGGCCAGCAGCACAAGCGGCACAAGGAGAATCGCCGGCAGCCCGGGCACGGCGAGCGCCGTGGCGGTGCCTGCCAGGCCGCCCATGGCGATCTGGCCCTCACCGCCGATGTTCAGCATGTTGGCGCGGAACGCGATGCAGATCCCGGCGCCGACCAGCAGCAGAGGTACCGCCTTCACGGCGGTGCTGGTCAGAGCATAGGTGCCGGTGAAAGCACCGGTCAGCATGGCGTGGTATCCGGTTAGCGGGTTGGTGCCGAAAGCCAGCATCAACGCGGCGCCGATCAGGAGCGCCACAATGGCCGCGGCGGGCAGCGCGAACCAGCTGAGGAGCAGATCCCGCGGATCGCCCAGTCGGGCGCCGCGCGGCCAGTGGACCAGCTTCAGCCAGTTCATAAGCTGCTCCCTCGTCCGCCGGGCAATCCGCCGTGCAATTGGGACAACGGTAGGCTTAGCGGGCGGTTGTGGTCGCTGGTCATATGACCCTCATCGAAGAGCCAAAGGTCCCGGAAACGGGCACGGCGCCGGTCATGTCCGCTGCTCTGACCCCAGTTCGTGGCAGCACGGACCGCGTCCAGCCCGAAGCCTCGGTACGCGAGCGTGACCCGCCCCGTGGCCGGCGTGCGGCCAGTCGATCCCGCGCTAGGCGGTCAGAGCTGCGGCAAGCCCCGCCGCAGGAACTGGCCGGCTCCCGGCCGGCCGCGGAACCCGTCAGCGTCGAGCAGCACCTCGCCCCGCCGCATGACCAGCTCCGGGCGGCCGTGAACGGTGCTGCCCTCGTACACCGAGTAGTCGACCGCGCTGTGGTGCGTCGCGGCGGACAGCGTCCTGACCGCCCGCGGGTCGAAGACGACCAGGTCAGCGTCCGCGCCCGGCACGATCGCCCCCTTGCGCGGGTAGAGCCCGAAGAGCCTGGCCGGGGCGGTCGCGGCGACATCGACCCAGCGGTTCAGCGAGATCTCGCCGCGGTACACGCCCTCGTGCAGCAGGGAGAGCCGCTCCTCGACGCCGTGCAGGCCGTTCGGGATCCGGGTGAAGTCATCCTGGCCCAGCGCCTTCTGCCCGGTCGTGAACGGGCAGTGGTCGGTGGCGACCACGTCGAGGTCGCCGCGCCGGATCCCGTGCCACAGTGCCTCGTGCGTGCTGGCCGGGCGCAGCGGCGGAGAGCAGACGTACCTGGCAGGCTCCGGTCCCGACAGGGCCGACTCGTCGAGGTACAGGTACTGCGGGCAGGTCTCGGCATAGACCGGGCGGCCGCGGTCGCGGGCCCGGTGGACCGCGTCCAGCGCCTCCGCGGCCGACAGGTGCGCGATGTAGACCGGCGCGCCGGCCAGCTCGGCGAGAACGATCACCCGCGCCGTGGCCTCGCCTTCGAGGATCGCCGGCCGGCTGAGCGCGTGGTTCGCGGCGCCGGTCCGGCCGCTGGCCACGAACTCGGCGCGCAGCACCTCGATCGGCCCGCCGTTCTCGGCGTGCACGGCGGTCAGGACGCCGAGCTGGCCGGCCCGGCGGAGCATACGGAAGATCGCCGCGTCGTCCACCATGTAGACGCCCGGATAGGCCGTGAACACCTTCACCGACGTCACGCCGGCCGAGACCAGCTCGGCAAGCTCGGCCAGCACCCGATCGTCGACCTCGGAGATCATCATGTGGAATCCGTAGTCGACGTGGGCGCGCCCGGCCGCCCTGGCCTGCCATCGGGCGAGCCCGGCGAGCAGCGGCTCCCCCCGGTCGTGCCCGGCGTAGTCGATGATCGTCGTCGTGCCGCCCCAGGCAGCGGCGGCCGTGCCGGTGGCGAAGTCGTCACAGGCCACCGTGCCCGAGGTCGGAAGTTCCATGTGGGTGTGCGCGTCAACGCCGCCAGGGATCACGTAGCGGCCCGCGGCGTCGATCGTCAGGTCGGCTCGCGCGCCGAGCCGGCGGCCGACGGCCTCGATCTGCCCGTCGACCACCAGCACGTCCGCCCGCGCGGTGTCGGCCGCCGTGATCACCGTCCCGCCCGCTATCAGCGTCCTCATGGGGCCATCCTGGCGGATGGCCCGGCCAGGTCCGCGCCCGGCCGGGCGGCGGATGGCCCGGCTCGTCACCGGCTGGCGGCTGCCAGCTCCAGACAAGGGACCTGATGACCGCGATCCGGCGGGCGTGCCGGTAGAAGAACCGGGCGCAATGGGCAAGCTGGCGCCGCTCCATCACGGTGACGTTAGGCCGGGCGCACCGCACGAAGACCGGTGTCCAGCGGCGCTGCCAGGCGAGGGGGTTCCCCGTAGCTCTGGGGAAATTTTGGTCGGAAGTGGGGCGGCTTCGGGGAGCGAGAAGAGGCCGCTAGGGATGATTTTCCCCTCGTGCTGGTGGTCGCTGATGGTCTCCGCTGTGAGCTCAAGGTTTCCGTCGGCGTCATAGGTGGCGACGTCTCGCGTCCGTAGAGGTATTCGGCGAGCAGTCCGACGGGGTTGGAGAGGGCATTGGCGTTGTCGGACGTCTCCCGCGCGATGACGAACGGCGCATCGGCCAGCTGAATGATCCGTTCCATGAGCGCGTCATAGATGGCCTTATCGCGCATGAGGTCACTGAACTGCGCGGCGGCCCGCCCGATCAGGGCCGGCCGGTAGCTCACTGCCGATCCGCCCAGCCGGGAACCGGGGTCAGGTCCTCGGGGCGGGCATCGCGGGCGGCCTGCGCCGAGGCTTCGAACTGCGGGTCGGCGTAGGCGGTGGCGCGCAGGCGCCAGCGGTGGAGCAGGTCGCTGAGCTGCTGCCAGCGCCGCACCTCGCGTGCGGCATCCAGCGCGGCCCGGTATTCGGTGAGGAACTGAGCGTGCCAGCGCAGCGGCAGCCGCCGCAGGATCTCGGTCGGGTCGTCGGGGGCGGGCTCGTGGACCGGCTGGGCGGTCATGCTGCGGCCTTCTTGCCTTCGGCGGTCCTGATCCTGGCACGCTCTATGGCCCGGTACACCGTCGAGCGGCCCATGCTGAACAGCTCGGCCAGCTCCGCGATCGTGTGCTCGCCGTCCTCGCCCAGGGCGACGAGGTGGGCTTTGAAGAACATCTTCCCCATCGGGTCGGCCGGGTCGTAGACCGTCCCGCCGGGGGACAGCCTGACCCCGCGGGCTGCCAGGGAGTCACCGATCTGGCGGGCGTCGGGCACTGAGCGGGCGAGCCGGTCGAGCTTCGGCACGTCGTTGTCAAGCTGGGCCAGCACCTGAGCGTTGAGGTTGGCGACGACCGGCCATGGCGTTGCGTCCTCGATCACCTGCCCGGCCCATCCATCGGCCAGAACCTCCAAGCCGCGCCGACTCGTTACCCCTAGCCGGTGCAGCGCGCTGACCAGACGCTGGACCGCCGTGTCGGGACCGAACCCCAGCACGTCACGCCCGGCGGGTGTACTCCATGCCGCTCTATCTTCGTATCGCACATAGTCGACGTAGAGGCCGTCTTCCCGCGAGCTGAGCAGTTGGTTGCGGAAGATCCAGTTCACGTCGTTGGGCCCGTCGAGATAGTACGCCTGGCGCATGTCCTCGACCATCCGGCAGACCTCGGCGAGGTCTGCCGGGCGCATCTTCGACACCTCGGCGTAGATGCACCGGCTCAGGTGGTCGTAGAAACGCGCAATCTGCACTTTGACCTTGAGCGGATCCCGCCAGCCCAGCCGGACCAAGTCCAGAAGGACCAGCACCTTGGCGGCTTCCTCCACCGCCTGGGCCTCCAGCATCAGGGCACCCGTGGCGGGCTCCCATCCGTGAGATAGACGAGGTCGTCGGTCAGCGTTGTGACGTGCTCGACGAGCAGCCCGAGCCCCTCGACGACAGCGTCAAGGCGCTTAGCCACCGGAAGCTGCATGAGGTTCTTCAAGGCGCGTGCCTGCATATCGCGACGGTACTGCGGTGCCCGCTACGTACGACACCGTGTTTCTCAGACTCCGGCGGCGACCCGGTCGGTGATCCCCTGCCACCATCCGGGCTCGGGCCTGGCGGTCTCGATCCACCAGGTCGCCCCCGCCTTTTCGTAGGCGGCCGCCAGCTCGGCGACCTCGGCCGGCTCTCTGGCCACCTCGGCCCAGACGACCAGGTCGTACCCGTCGAGCTGGCCGCGGATGGCGCGGATCCGGTCGCCGGTTTCCGCGATGTCCGACGACGTCGGCCTGACGAGCGCGCGATCGCCGAACCTGATCGGCACCATTCCGTCCCACCGGGCGGCCCGGGCGATCGGCCTGCTGGCGGGCAGCACTCCCCCGACCCAGACCGGTATCCTGGGCCGCTGCACGGGCAGCGGCGTGAACCGGACCGGATCGACGGTGAAGTGCCGCCCTGAGTAGGAGAAACGCTCGCCGGTCCAGAGGCCGGCGAGCACGTCGAGGCCCTCGTCAAGCAGCTCGGCGCGCTCCCGGTCTCCCGACGGCTCACCGAAGATGCCGAAGTCGCCGTAGGCAGGCGAGCCGATGCCCACCCCGAGGATGACCCGGCCGCCGCTCAGCCGGTCGAGCGTGGTCGTCACCCTGGCCAGCTGCCATGGACGGCGGCGCGGCACGGGCGTGATCATCGTCCCGATCCTGATCCGGCTCGTCCTCGCCGCCACCGCGGCCAGGATCAGCCAGGGATCGAGGATCGGCGGCCCGTCGCCGCTATTGGAGAACACGATGTGGTCCCAGAGGAAGAAGCCGTCGAAGCCGGCCCGCTCGGTCCGCACCCCGAGCTCGATCAGCTCGGCCGGGTCCTCGCCGAAGTTGGGCACGGCTATCCCGCGCTGAAGCGTGGCCATCGGTCTCCCTCATTCTCGTCCTGCTCCGCTTCCGCGACCGTGCTCGTCCTGCTCCGCTTCCGCGACCGCCTGAAAAATCAGGCGACGCGGCTCAGCGCGGAGAATCCGCCGCGGCTGGCCAGGATGCGCTTCAGCGCGGCGGGACCTCCGGCCCGTACTGCCAGGTGGGGCTCGGCCAGCCGGCGCTGGGCGGCCGCGTCGCCCGCGAACGCCAGGCAGCACTCCTCTGGCTCGATGTTCGCCAGCGCCAGGATCGCGCCGGTACCGCCCATCGGCCCGGCCAGCGCGAGCAGCGCCGACGACCCGACGTAGATCGACCCCTGGTAGTGCGCGAGCTCGTCGAGCAGCCGGTCGGGGCTGCCCGAGGAGTCCTTGATCCCGATCACGTCCAGGCCTGCGAGCTCGTCGACCGGGACACCGGGCGACGAGACCCAGGGAACGTGATAGGCGAGCACTGGCCGGCCCGTCGCCTGCGCCGCGACCGAGGCGTAGAAACCCCGCAGGTCAGCCGAGCCAGGCGGCGGGTAGGCGAGCACGGCGTCGGCGCCCGCGCGCACGGCGGCGGCGGTGAGCGCGGCGGCGTGCTCACCCGACTGAGCTCCGGTGCCGGCCAGGACCGGGACCGGTGCGGGCACCGCATCCCTGACCGCACGGATCATCCTCACCCGCTCGGCGTCGGTCAGCGTTCCGGCCTCCCCGGTCGTGCCGCATACCAGCACCGCCCGCATGCCGCGGGCGGCGAGACCGGCCGCATGGGCGGCCGTCGCGTCCTCGTCGACCGCCCCGCTGGCATCGAACACCGTGACCAGCGCTACGCCGACACCACTGAAGAGCTCCACCGCGCCTCCGCCTCGTCTGCCTGGTAACCAGCATGCCCTCTTGTCTATACTAATTTCAGTCGACAATCGACAATACGAGTGGGCGCGGTCCACCAGCAGCACCAGTTCACCAGCAGCACCAGTTCACCAGCAGCACCAGTTCACCAGCAGCACTGCGGGTAGAGGAGAGACAGGAGAGATGCCGGTGACCGAGCACCGCTTCGATGAGCAGGTCGCGATCGTCACCGGAGGGTCCAACGGCATCGGGCGCGCCATCACCGAGTGCTTCGCCGAGCAGGGCGCGTCCGTCGTGGTCTGCGATCTGGCCGACTCCGGATACTTCGCCGGCCATCCGCGCGTGGTCACGGTCGTCGGGGACGTGGCGTCCGCTGGCCTGGCGCAGGAAGCGGTCGCTACCGCCGCCGGCCGGTTCGGCCGCGCCGACATCCTGGTCAACGACGCGGCGAGCTATCCGGACGGCTGGCTGCTCGACATGGCGCCGGCCGACTGGGATCGCGTCTTCCGGGTCAACGTCACCGGCGCGTTCATGATGACCCAGGCGTTCGCGCGGCACTGCGTGGCCGGCGGCACGTGCGGGTGCGTGGTCAGCATCTCGACCGGCTCGGCGCGCAGCCCAAGGCCGGGAGGCGCCGCCTACAGCGCGTCCAAGGCGGCCCTGGAGACCATGAGCAAGGTGTTCGCGATGGAGCTCGGCGAGCACGGGATCAGGGTCAACGTGGTCGCCCCCGGCTATATCGACGTCCGCGGCTGGAGCGACGCCTATCCTGACCGCGCGCCTGACGACCTGCGCGCGGCGCTCGTCCGGGCCATTCCGCTTGGCGCGGCTGGCGACCCGCGGGACATTGCCCGCGCGGTGCTGTTCCTGGCATCGCCGCAGGCCCGGCACATCACCGGCGCCATCCTCGATGTCGACGGCGGTTCCGGGGCAGGCCGCTTCGCGCTGGGCGGCCACGTGAGCACGGAGCTGAGTCATGCTCGCGGCTAGCCCGGACGTGCCGATCATCGAGACCCGCGAGGTCGCGCGGCATTTCACGGTCGGCCACGGCGGACTTCGGCGTAACCGCCCGGCCCTGAAGGCGGTGGACGGCATCTCGCTCGCCATCCGGCGCGGCGAGACGCTGGCCCTGGTCGGCGAGACCGGCTCAGGAAAGACCACCTTCGGACGGCTGCTGCTCGGCCTGTACTCCCCGACCAGCGGCGACATCCTCTATCAGGGAATGAGCGTGCTCGACCGGCGCAGCGCGGCAGCGCGGACCGTCAGGCGGCACATCCAGGGGGTGTTCCAGGACCCCTACTCGTCGCTGAACCCGACGATGACCGTGGGGCAGGCGCTGGCAGAGGTGCTCAAGGTGCACCAGATCGGCGACCGGTCCGAGCGCGCCGGGCTGGTCGCCGACCTTCTCGAGACCGTCGGGCTCTCCCCCGCGCAGGCCGCTCGCCGCCCGCAGGCCTTCAGCGGCGGTGAGCGGCAGCGAGTAGGCATCGCCCGGGCGCTCGCCGCGCGGCCAGACGTGGTCGTCGCCGACGAGCCGCTGTCGGCTCTGGACGTCTCGATCCAGGCGCAGGTGCTGAACCTGCTGATCGCGCTTCAGGAGCAGCGCGGGCTGACCTATCTGTTCGTGACCCACGACCTGGACGTAGCCAGGCACATCAGCCGGAGCACCGCGGTGCTCTACCTGGGCCGGGTGGTCGAGTACGCGCCGACAGAGGCTCTCTTCGCCGAGCCGCTGCACCCGTACACCCAGGCGCTGGTCAAGGCAGCGCCGCGGCTGACGACCCGGCGCAAGACGATCAAGCCCAGCCTGACCGGAGATATCCCGAATGCCATCGAGCGGCCGCCCGGCTGCCACTTCCACCCGCGCTGCCCGCTGGTGATGCCGGTCTGCAGCGAGATCGAGCCGCCGCTGCTCCCGCTCTCCGGCGGCCGCTCGGTCGCCTGCCACCTGCACGACCCTGACCGGCGGGGGCTTTAGGCCGGGCTGGCCGCGGGCCTGCGGCCCGGGTGGCTGTGCTCGGGGAAGCCGGTCAGGTAGTGGTCGCGGATCGCGCGCCGGATCCGCTCGATGTCGCCGCTGTCGACCGAGTCGAGCAGGTCCCGGTGCCGGTCGACGGCATCGGCCAGGCCGATGCCCTGCCGCTCGATCTCCGATCGCATCAGGGCGCCCATCTGGCTGTTGAGCATGGACCACAGCTCCTTCAGCCGCCGCCGTCCAGACACGTCGACAAGCAGCTCGTGAAATCTCGTGTCGCTCTCCACGAGCGCGTCCATGTCGTCGGTCCTGGCCGCCGCCGACATATGCTCCAGGGCCAGCCGGAGCGACCTGACCAGCTCCTTCTTGCTCTGACCGAGCCCGGACGCCACGCTGGCATCCTCAAGCGCGAAGCGGGCGTAGCAGACATCCTCCGCGTCCTGCATCGACATCCGGGTCACGACGCTGTAGCGGCGCGGCACGATCGCGATCAGCCCTTCCGCCTGAAGGCTGCGCATCGCGTCCCTGATGGTGCCCCGGCTGACCCCGAATTCCGCTGCCAGATTGGCCTCGACCAGCCGCGTTTCCGCGGGCAGCTCGTTGTTCAAGATGCGGTGCCGAAGCGCGCGGCCAACCGCTTCAGGCAATGAGACGTGCTCAAGAATGGCGCCCAGCCTCCCTTCTGCTCTGCCCCGGGCGTCTTCCGCTTGTCACTGTAGCCCGAGCATCGATTCGGTCAGCCCGACATGACCAGTGCTATCTTCCCGCACCCGCAGAGCGTGCCGCGGGCCGGTGAGAATCGGCGTGATGCCCGGTCCGTGGCCGGGCAGCGGGCTCGAGCCGTGCACGGCTACGCCGATCGTCACCCAGTCGCGCCGGTACCCCATGTTGTATCTCGCATCGAGGTCGGTCACCGCGACCAGATCGCCGAGCAGCAGGGCGTCTTCCGCCGCGCCCTGCCCGGAAGCGAGCTGAAGGTCCAGGTCCCAGCTGTGGGCCGGGCGGCCGAGCCCGTTCCCGGCCATCCTGGCCGGTACGACGAGCCGGACGGCAACGTCGAGGGTGTCGTCCTGGTCGGCGCTGACCGGCAGGCCAGCCAGCAGGCCGGGATCGATGTTCAGCGCAGTCAAGCTGGCCGGCAGCCAGCCTGGCCGCACGCCCTGGCCGCGGCTCCGCACGCTCACCTGGTCGCCCGGTCGCATCCTGGCCAGGTCGCCAGCGCGGAACCCGGCGATCACCCGGCCGTTCTCACCGCGCTTGCCGATGACAGCGCCCCGCGCACCGGCGGCCGCGCCGGTGCGTACCACGGCCTCGTTCCCGATACAGCAGTACAGCGCCAGCGCGTGCCGCGCGGCCTCCACCGGATGGGTCAGGCACGCGCCGGGCGCGGCGTGGTCGCCGAACAGCGCGAAGACCGAGTCGCCCAGCCGCAGGCCGAGCACGATCCCGCCGTCCCCGGCCGGGACATACGGAGCGCCGTCAGCGTCGATCCGGTACGGGCTGTCGCCAAGCTCCGCGTGCTCGATCAGGCCGAGCAGACTGACCTCGACCGGCCGATGACCGCCGGCGGCGAGCGCGCTCACCGGCGCCGCCTCTGACCGCCGGATGCGCGCGCTCACGGGTGCCCCTCTTGATCGTCGTGGTACCAGCTGGCCAGGTTGGCCAGCGGATCGTCGACCAGCGCGAACGCGCCGGCCGGGCCGCTCATCAGGGTGCTCGGCCCGGGTCCGTGACCGAAGAGCAGGCAGCTCCCGGTCGAGATCACCCCGATGGTCACATATCCGGGCCGGTAGCCACGGCCGTACCTGTGGTCCTGATCAGCCAGCGCGACGACGTCACCGACCCGCAGGCTCTCCAGGCCGAGTGACAGATCATCGCCGAGACCCGGGTAAGCGCCCATCAGGTCGGTGTTCGCGTACTCCGAGATCATGCCGACCCCGGCGCCGATCGCCTCGGCCGGCACCCGCGCGGCGACGTGCACCTCGAGCCTGCCGTCCGCCCCGGTACCGCCGGGCATCGCATCGATCAGCCCGGGCGAGCAGTTCTTGACGACGATCGCCGGATGCTCGGCCAGGCGCAGGCCCTGGCCGGTCGCGGTGATCGTGACGGCGTCACCGGTCGTGATCCTCGTCCCGACCGGCCCGGGGAAGTCGGCGAGCACGTAGGCATGCTGGCCGATGACGTGGCCGACCTGGCCGGCGGCCGGCCCGGACTCCAGCCGCACCTGGTTGCCGACGCAGGACAGGAACTGCACGGCCAGGTTGGCCGCGTGGTCGCGATGCCTGATCGATGCCCCGGGCTCCAGGTGGTCGGCGGCATAGCCGGTCGCCGGATCCCCGCAGTGCACGCCGAGCGTCATGCCGCCCATCCCGGGCAGCACGAACGGCTGGCCGTCCGGGCCGACCCGGTATCCGTGCCGGTCAGCCAGGGCCGGCCAGACCTCGCCGGTGAGCACCTGGGTGACCAGCCGCGCCGAGTTCGTGACCACCTTCATGGCGCGTCCTGGCCGGCCGGCGCCAGCGGAACGCTGACCCAGGCGCGGCGACGGTATGACGCCTCGAAGGCGTTGATCGTCTCCTGCACCAGCGCCGCCTGGCCGAAGTCACCCTGGCTGACCGGGCTGTCGCCGCTGATCTCGGAGATGAAGTCGGCGACGAGGCTGGAATAGAAGAGGGACTCCCAGGGCTCGCCCGAATGGCCGCCCTCGGGAAAGAACCTGGCCGGGATCTCCGCCTCGGTGAACTCGACGGCGTCCTTGCGCGCCGTCCTGATCGTCTGGCAGATCCCGAACTCGTCGACCAGCCGGACGATGATCGCGCCCTGCGATCCGTAGATCCGGGCCTCGATGCCCGGGTAGTTCCCCACGGTCACGTACGACGACTGGATGGAGGCCAGCGCGCCGGAGCCGAACTCCGCGATCCACATGTCGCCGTCGTCGATGTTGGCCCTGGTCATCTTGCCCGTGTCGCGGACCATGCGGACCGGGACGAAGTTGCGCATGGTGCCGACCACGGCCCGCAGCGGCGCCGCCAGCCACCAGTGCATGATGTCGATCACCGGCGCGCCGTAGCCTTCGATGGACGACACGGCGATGACGGCCGGATCGGCGTCCGGGTCGACCTGCCGGAGCGGCGTCGCCGGGTCGATCCACTGGCTGTTCTGCTCGAAGCCGTTGAACATGTAAGGCTCGCCCACGAATCCGTCGTCGATCAGCTGCTTGGCGTACTGGATCGCCGGGGCGTACCTGAAGGTGAATCCCACCTTCGTCTTCAGGCCCTTCGCGCTGGCCAGGTCGGCGGCCTGCCTGGTCCTGGCGTAGTCGGGGTGCACGGGCTTCTCGCAGAGCACGTGCTTGCCGGCGCAGAGCGCATCCCAGGAGATGCCGAAATGCGGCTGGTTGCCCGTGACCACGTCGATCACGTCGATGCCGGGATCGCCGAGCAGCTCGCGGTAGTCGGCGACCGCACGGGGAATGCCGAACTCCGCCGCCGTCCGCGCGAGCACGTCCGCGTTGGTGTCGGCCACCGCTGCCACGCGCGCTCGCCGGTCCCGCTGCCAGCCGGGGATGTGCGCGTGCCGCGCCCATCGCCCGGCGCCGACCACAGCGACCGCGAGCTGGTCTGAAACCATCGAGCCTGTCCCCCATCTCTCTCGTGAGTGCCCGCCGCCGGTCCGTGCCCTCGCTGCCTGCTGCCCATGCCCGGCCGCCCGGTACCCGGCCGCTCGGTACCCGGCCGCTCAGTACCCGGCCGCCCGGTCGAAGACGTTCCTGAGCGATTCACCGGCCAGCCAGCGCCGGAGATTGTCGATGAACAGATCGGTGAGCAGCCGGTTCTCGGCGGAGACCGTGGCCGCCGAGTGCGGCGAGATCAGCACGTTGTCCAGGCACCACAGCGGCGAGCCGGCCGGCAGCGGCTCGGTCTCGAAGACGTCCAGGCAGGCCCCGCCGAGGCGGCCGGACGTCAGGCCGTCGACCAGCGCGGCCTCGTCGATGACCTGGCCGCGGGCCAGGTTCACGACGACGGCCCCCGGCCTGAGCAGCTCGAGCTCCCGCCTGCCGATCAGCTTGCTGGTCCGCTTGGTCAGCGGGCAGGCCAGGATCAGCGCGTCCGTCCCGGGAAGCACCGAGCCGATCTGATCATCGGCTACGTAGGACGTCACGCCTGGCACGTCGTAGTCGCGTCCCGCCCGGCCGGCCCCGCACACCACGACCCCGGCCGCCGCGAGCAGCCTGGCCACCTCCCGCCCGACACCGCCCAGCCCTACCAGCAGCGCCCGCGTCCCGGCCAGCTGCGCGGTCGTGTGCCGCTCCCAGTGCCGCGCCGCCTGCTGGCTCCTGAGCCGGGGCACCCGCTTGGCGAAGTAGAGCAGCCCGAGTAGCGCGAACTCGCTCAGCGGCACGCCATGAACCCCGGCGGCCGTGGTGCAGACGATGGGCGCGTCGATCAGGCCGGTACGCTCGAGCAGGCCGCCGATGCCCGCGCTCGTGCCCTGTATCCAGCGCAGGCCGGGGCAGTTGACACCGATCTGCTCCGGAGCCTGCCAGTCGAAGTCGAAGCTGACGTCCGCTGCCGCCCGCAGCCGTGCCCACCTGGCCAGGCCGGCGGCATCCAGATCGCGCGGAATCCCGGTGTGGTCGCACGGATAGCGGGGCACGGGCAGCAGGTCAGGCGCGTAGAGCAGGCGGACCCGCGGATCGGCGGCGCCGATCAGCTCCGCGTGCTCAGGGTCGAGCGGAGACGCGATCAGCACGCGCACAACGTCGGGCGTCATCGACTCTTCCGGATCGGCACGGCCGCTCCTCCCCTATTGTCGACAGTCAACGAGTATCGCAGCTCCTTGATTCAGTCAAGACCGCGGGCGCGGTCATCCCGAGGCGAATTTTGCCGTTCAGGCCGGTTATGCCAGCAGAATCGTCCTATTGACGACGGTCTGGAGCGTCTCTAAGGTAAAGACACGCTGTCGACAATCGACGAAATGAGGTGCATCATGCTCCGAGCTCACCGGCTACGGACGCTCAGCCTCGGCCTGATGGCGATCGCCCTAGTCTCCGCTGGCTGCTCGAGCGCCGGGTCGAGCGGCGGGTCAGGCCCGGCGGCCGGCAGCAGCACCCTGGTGATCGCCAATGCCGTCCGGGTCGACACGCTCGACCCCGAGGCGAACTCGGTGAACGAGTCCATCTGGCTGGACCAGAACCTCTACAGCCGCCTGCTCCAGCCCAACGCGACCGGCACCGGGCTGCTGCCCGACCTCGCCACCTCGTGGAACATCTCGGCAGACGGGCTCACCTACACCTTCCACCTGCGCGACGCCAGGTTCTCCAACGGCTCGCCGGTCACCGCCAGCGATGTCGTGTTCTCGATCGACAGGTCGCGCAAGTTCGCCGGCGGCTGGGGCTTCCTGCTGACGCCGGTCAAGACGATCACCGCGCGGGGCGCCCGCACCGTCGTGATCACGCTGTCCCAGAAACACGCGCCGCTGCTCGCTGACCTGGCGATGTACGCGTACTCGATCGTCCCGGCCAAGCTGGTTCAGTCGCAAGGCAAGGCCTTCTTCGCCCACCCGGTCGGCAGCGGGCCGTTCTACGTGACGTCCTACAACCCCGACAGCGAGGTCGACCTGGCGCGCAACCCGCACTTCTACGGCACCAAGCCGAAGATCAGCAAGATCAGGGTCGTGATCGTCCCCAACGACAACACCAGGGTCCTGATGCTGGAGAGCAAGAAGGCCGACGTGATCGAGAATCCGCCGGGCAACCTCACCAGCCAGATCGACGGCACGCCCGGGCTGCACGTCGACCTCTTCCCGTCCACCAGGGTCGACTTCATCCAGCTCGACGAGCACTACGCGCCGCTGGCGAAGCTCGCGGTGCGCGAGGCGCTGAACTACGCCATCGACCGGAGCGCGATCGTCAAGCTGGCCTACCAGGGCGACGCGATCGCCGGCGCCTCGTTCATGCCCTACAAGATGCAGTACTTCGACTCCTCGATCGCGCCGTATCCGTACGACCCGGCCAAGGCCAGGCAGCTGCTCGCGCAGGCCGGCTATCCGCACGGGTTCAAGACGTTCCTGATCACGGTCAGCGGCGACATCGCAGGCCAGGCCGAGGCGGTCGTGGTGAAGTCCGAGCTGGCGCAGGTGGGGATCACCGTCAGCATCCAGTCCTACGAGCTGCTCACCGCCTACGCCAAGGAGGACGGCGGTCATTCCGAGATGGGCGAGCGGTACTGGACGAACGACATCATCGACCCCGACGAGGTCGCGACCTTCGGCGCCGACTGCCAGGGCGGCGCCAACGCCTTCAACAGCTACTGGTGCAGCACGCAGGCGAACAACCTGGTCAGCCAGGCCCGGCTGGAGCTCAACAGCGCCAGGCGCCAGGCGCTGTACGACCAGATCCAGCAGATCGTCTACGCCCAGTCGCCGTTCATCGTGACCGACTACAGCCCGTACAGGTACGGCGTCGGCAGCTGGGTGAAGGGCTTCCACGTGACGCCGCTCGGCAACTACGACCTGTCGCTGGAGACCCTGACCGTCGGCCAGCACTAGCCAGCGCGGGGCGCAGCGGCCGGCCGGGGCCGCTGCGCCCCGCGCCCGCGGCCGGATCAGGGCGCGAGATTCCAGGAGGTGCGCGGTGAGTCGCTTCGGTACCCTGCCCAGGCGGCTCGTGCACCTGGTCGTGATCCTTTTCGGGATCACCCTGGTGACCTTCTTCCTGCTCAGGCTGATTCCAGGGGATCCGGCGCTCGCCATACTCGGCAGCAGCTACACGCACCAGCGGGCGACCGCCATCGACATCTCGCTCGGCCTCAACAAGCCGATCTGGACGCAGTACGCGCTGTTCATGGGCCGGCTGTTCCGCGGCAATCTCGGCTACTCGTTCTTCTATAACGCTCCGGCCACGACGGTGATCGTCCAGCACGTGCCGCCGACGCTCTTCCTCGTGGTCTACAGCGCCGTGCTCGCCGGGCTGATCGCGCTGCCGATCGGGTTCATCTCAGGGCTGCGCCGGGGAGGCGTAGTCGACCAGGCGAGCCGGGTCTTCTTCACCGTCAGCTTCGCGATGCCGGCCTTCTGGCTCGGCATCATCTTGCTGCTCATTTTCAGCGTGCATATCCCGGTCTTCCCGATCAGCGGCTTCGGCTCTGGATTCGCCGGGCACCTGTACTACCTGTTCCTGCCCGCGCTGACCATCGCGCTCGGCTTCGCGACCGTCCTGGTCCGCAGCCTCCGCGCGGCGACCATCGCGACGCTGCAGGCCGAGTTCATCGACACCGCCCGGATGAAGGGGATCTCCCGCGCCCGCGTGCTGCGGCGCCACGTGTTCAGGAACGCGGTGCTCGCGGTGGTCGCGGTCTACGGCGTGAACCTGGCCTACCTGATCAGCGGCACGGTGCTGGTCGAGAACGTGTTCTCGCTGCCAGGCCTCGGCTCGCTGCTCGTCAACTCGGTCTCCGACCGTGACTACCCGGTCGTCCAGGGGGTCGCGCTGCTCTTCGCCGTGCTCATCGTGGCGATCAACCTGCTGACGGACGTGACGCAGGCGAGCCTCGATCCGCGCGTCGGGCAGGAGATCGGCGAATGAGCCAGACGACCTGGGCGACGAACCCGTCCGCGATGCTGCTCACGGTCGCCGAGCGCGCCGCCAGGCGCACCCGCCGGTCCGGCCGCCGGCGCCTGGTGCTCCTCGCCGGACTCGCGATGCTCGCCGTCGCGATCGTCGCCACGATCGGGGCGCCGCTGCTGATCAGCCAGTCCCCGACCGCGCTCGACGTGCTCCGGCCGCTCGCACCGCCGGTGGCCTCCGGCCATCTGCTCGGGACCGATCAGTACGGGCGCGACATCCTGGCCAGGATTCTGTACGGCGGCCGGATAGACCTCGCGATCGCCTTCGGCGCCACCAGCGTCACGCTGGTCTTCGGCACCGTCGTCGGGCTGGTGGCCGGCTATTTCGGCGGCTGGGTGGACAACCTGATCATGCGCATCGTCGACCTGTTCTTCGCCTTCCCGTTCCTGGTGCTGATCATCGCGATCATCGCGATGCTCGGGCCGAGCATCTTCAACATGTTCGTCGCGATCTGGATCACCAGCTGGGTGAGCTACGCCAGGATCATGCGCGCCCAGACCGTGGTCGCCAAGAAGCAGCAGTACGTCCTGGCCGCGCGGGCGCTCGGCTACGGCAGGCTGCGCGTGATGCTCAGGCACATCCTGCCGAACACGGCCTCGGCGGTGATCATCTTCTCGATGGTGGACGCCATCGGCAACATCATCCTGGCCGCCTCGCTGGGCTTCCTCGGTCTCGGCGCGCAGCCGCCGACCCCGGAGTGGGGAACGATGATCTCGGACGGCCAGAGCTACATCCTGTCGTCCTGGTGGATCGCGACGCTGCCCGGCCTGGCGATCGTCTTCGTCGGCGTGGCGTTCAGCCTGATCGGTGACGGGCTCGCCGACGTGCTCAGGCCGGGTGACCGGTGAGCTCCGACGAGCCGCCCCGCCCCGAGCCGCGCGCCAGCACTGAGCCGCGCGCCAGCGCTGAGCCGCCCGCCAGCGCTGAGGTGCGGGCGGGCGCCGGGCCTGATCCCCTGCTGACGGTCCGCGACCTGCGCACCTATCTCGCCACTGGGCAAGGGGTGGTACGGGCGGTCGACGGCGTGTCGTTCACGGTCGGGCAGGCCGAGGTGCTCGGCGTCGTCGGGGAGAGCGGCTGCGGCAAGACCGTGACCTGCCGCACGATCATGGGTCTCATGCCGCGACGCACCGCGTACAGCAGCGGAGAGGTCATCTACCATCCCCGCGGCGACGGCAGCATCCTCGACCTCTCGCAGGCAGAGCTGCAGAAACTCCGGGGCGCTCAGCTGGCGATGATCTTCCAGGACCCGATGACCGCGCTCAACCCGGTGCGCAGCATCGGCGACCAGCTGCTCGAGGCCGTCACCGCGCACGCGAAGCTGCCGAGGCCGCGGGCCCACGACCGGGCCGTTGACCTGCTCACCAGGGTCGGCATCCCGGCCCCCGGCCGGCGGATGCGCGACTACCCGTTCCAGTTCAGCGGGGGGATGCTCCAGCGCGCGCTGATCGCCATCGCGCTCGCGTCATCGCCGAGGCTGCTGCTGGCCGACGAGCCGACCACGTCCCTCGATGTGATCATCCAGGACCAGATCCTGAGCCTGCTGCTCGAGCTGCAGCGGGACACCGGGATGAGCATGATCCTGGTCAGCCATGACCTGGCCGTCATCACCGAGGTCTGCGATCGGATCATCGTCATGTACGGCGGCCAGGTGGTCGAGGAGGGCGAGACGGCGACGATCATCACCGCGCCTGCCCACCCCTACACCAGGGCACTGCTCGACGCGCTGCCGGAGGCCGGCCGGCCCGGTCAGCTGACCAGCATTCCTGGCAAGCCGCCCAGCCTGATCGATGTCCCGGCAGGCTGCCGCTTCGCGCCGCGATGCCCGCTGGCGACCGATAAGTGCACCAGCTGGCAGACCACGCTAGTCGAGGCCGGCGGGCTCGGGCACCGGGCCCGGTGCTGGCGGCACGGAGAAATCGGAGGGGCGAAAGCATGACGGGCAGGCGACTTGGCATCGGCCTGATCGGGGCCGGCCGCTGGGCCAGCTGGGCGCACCTGCCCGGCTGGGCCCGAGACGACCGATGCGAGATCGTCGGCGTCTGCGACCGCGAGGTCGACCGGGCGCGGGCGGCGGCCGGCCAGTACGGCGCCACGGTTGTCACCGCCGACTACCGCGAGCTGCTCAAGCGCGACGATATCGACATCATCGACGTGGTCACCAGGGATTCCGAGCACTTCGAGATCAATCTGGCGGCGATCGAGGCCGGAAAGCACGTGCTCAGCGAGAAGCCCGTGGCGCATGATTTCCGCGACGTCGCCGCGGTCGCCGACCTGGCCGCGGCGAGAGGACTGAAGACGAAGGTCGGCCTCACCTTCAGGTACAGCCCCGCCGTCAGGTACCTCAAGGACATGATCGACAGCGGCAGCCTCGGCACGCCGTTCATCTACAACGCCTACGAGCAGAACTCGCAGTGGCTGAATCCGGCCACGCCCCTGCGGAGCGGCGAGCGGGCCGGCGAGCGCGCGCTCCAGGTGGCGTCGCTCGAGGGCTACGGCGCGCCGGTCATCGATATCGGGCACTGGTTCATGGGATCGGACCTCACCGCGGTGGTCGGCGTGATGCGCAACTTCGTCCCCGAGCGCATGATCGCCGACACCGGCCTGCTGGCCAGGGTGAACATCGACGACGGCGATATCTTCATTGGCGAGTTCGCCAGCGGGGCGATCTGCTCGGTGCAGACCAGCTTCGTGACCGTCGGGAACTACCCGGGCATCGAGGTCCGGGTCTACGGCAGCGAGGGCGCGGCAATCGCCCGGCTGGTCGAGGAGTTCGGGATCTGCGAGACGCTCAAGGTAGCCAGGCCAGACGATGTGGAGTTCAGGGAGGTCGAGGTGCCCGCGCGCTACTACCCGCCCGGCGGCAGCCCGCGCGAGTCCTGGCGGACCCTGTACTACGCCAACCTCACCGCCAACTTCGCCAGCGAGGTGCTCGGCGAGATCGCCGGTAACGAGGGCAACTTCCACGACGGCCTCTGGGTGCAGGAGGTAGTGAACGCCGTGGAGATCTCGCACCATGAGCGCCGCTGGGTTAGCCTGCCGCTCGACGCCACACGGCGGCCAGCTGACCCGCAGGCCGGCTGAGGCCGGCCGTCAGCTACCGGGATCAGGCAGAGAGGCAGGACACCAGGCGATGACCATCACTCCCGCCCTGCGCTGGGGAATCATCGGCACGGCGAACATCGCGCGGGCGGCCTTCCTGCCCGGCCTGCGCGCGGCCGGGGGCACGGCCAGCGCGGTGGCAGGCCGTGACCTGGCCAGAGCCGAGCGGTTCGCGGCCGACAACGGCGTCGATCGCGCGGTGGCCGGCTACCAGAGCCTGATCGACGATCCCGGCATCGATGCGCTCTACATTCCGCTGCCCAACTCACTGCACGCGGAATGGACCACCCGTGCGCTCGAGGCGGGCAAGCCGGTGCTGTGCGAGAAGCCGCTCTGCGGAACGCTCGCGGACACCGAGCGCGTGCTCGGTGTCGCGCGGCAGACCGGCACCCTGCTCTGGGAGGCCTTCGTCTTTCCGTTCGGCGAGCACATGCGGGTGATCCGCTCGCTGATCGACGATGGCTCGATCGGCGAGCTCAGGGAGGTCCAGTCCGGTTTCCATTTCAGCATCGGCCGGCCGGACGACATCAGATTGTCGGCCGGGCTTGAGGGCGGCGCGCTGCTGGACGTCGGGTGCTATCCGGTCCGGCTGGCCCAGGAGCTGCTCGGCCCCGGCTACCTCAGTGCCTGGGCGGTCCGCGAGACCGGCGGCGCGGGCGTGGACATCGAGACCTGGGGAACGCTCGGCTACTCCGGCGGCCGCAGGCTGCTGCTGTCCTGCGGGATGCGGCGCGGGTACGACACGTTCAGCCGGCTGCTCGGCACCGACGGGCAGATCCACGTCAGCAACCCCTTCCACCCCGGCCTGGACGACGAGATCGTTCTTCATCCGGTCCGCGGCGAGACGACCCGGTTTCCCGCGAGCACGGGCGAGCCCTCGTTCACCGCCGCCATCCGTCACATCAGCGCGGCGGTCACGGGCACCGAGCCGCCCCGCTTGCTCGCCGCGGATGCCTCGCTGCCGACCGCCCGCGCCCTGCACGACCTGGCTGCCGCGGCGCTCGGCTCAGATGCCGCTCCGTCGACTTAGCATTGATCGCGATCGCTCTCGTGCCCGATATAATAGATTTTATCGGATCTAATCAATGCCGTGTGCCCACCAGGCGGGCGCCGGCGCGCTATCGCTCCGCGGGCCGGGCCGAGCCGACCGCCGACGTGGTGATTCCGCTGACGGCTGCCGGGATGCCTGCCACCGCCGCCGGGATGGCGCCGATCGCCGCCGGGAGCCGTGCGCCCGCCTCCCTGAGGCCGCCCGGCAGCCAGGCCAGCCAGCGCGGCAGGTACCAGCTGCGCTCGCCGAGCAGCGCCAGAGCGGCGGGCACGCAGATCCCGCGCACCACGGTCGCGTCGACGAAGACGGCGAAGGCCAGGCCGATCCCGATCATCTTCAGGTCGATGGTGGACAGCGACGCGAAGATCGAGAAGACGGCCATCATGATGACGGCGGCGCTGGTCACCACTCCGGCGCCGCTGGAGATCCCGCCGACCACGGCATCAGGAGTGCTCGCTCCGGCCGACCAGAGCTCCTTGATCCGGCTCAGGATGAAGACGTGGTAGTCCATGCTCAGCCCGAACAGGAACACGAACATGAACAGCGGCACCCAGTCCATGATCCCGCCGAATGAGGTGAAGCCGAGCAGGCCCTGCAGATGCCCGTCCTGGAAGACGATCGTGATCAGGCCGTAGGCCGCGCCGACCGAGAGCAGGTTGAGCCCGATCGAGACCAGCGGGATGACCAGCGACCTGAACGCGATCAGCAGCAGCAGGAAGGCGAGCACCGCCACCATGCCGAACACCAGCGGCGCCGACGAGCGCAGTACGGCCCGGTAGTCGTACCTGTTCGCGGTGTCGCCGGTGACGGCGTAGCTGACGCCGCGGACCTTGCCCAGCGTGGCCGGCAGGATCTGCCCGCGCAGCACCTCGAGGGCGTGCGCCGCGGCCGGGCTCCTGTCGCTGCCCGCGAGCGGGACCGATACGACCAGGCCCCGCCCCCCTCCCACGGACAGCGCCGTGACCGGCGCGTGGATCGGCCCGCCAGCGGCGGCCCTGGCCTGCAGCTGGCCGATGGCCGTCCTCATGGCCCGGCCGGTCACGCCGCTGCCGGTCACTACCACCTGGGCCGGGCCTGGCTTGCTGGGGAAGTCGTGCTGGATCTGGCTCAGCGTGCGCACCACGGGCAGGCTGGTGGGCAGGTTGATGGCCGGACTGCCGATCCGCATGCCGAGCGCCGGGATGGCTAGGGCGCCGAGCGCCGCGATGGCCACGCCGCCCCAGATCGCCGGGTGCCTGACCACCCTGCCGACCAGCGCCGCCCACATCTGCGAGCGCCTGGCCTGGGTCCTTGCCCGGCCGAGGAACGGGATGCGGCCCCGGTCGGCCCACGGCCCGAGCAGCGACAGCACGGCGGGCAGCACGGTCAGCGATCCGGCGACCGCCACGCCGACGACGGTGATCGTGCCGATCGCGAAGCCGGTGAACATGTCGATGCCGGTGAAGAGCAAGCCAGCCATGCAGACCATGACGGTCAGGCCGGATACCACGATCGCTCGCCCGGAGGTGGCGGCCGCGGTGCGCAGGGCGGCGTAGAACGTCGCGCCCGCCGTCCGCTCTTCCCGTTCACGGCGAAGGTAGAAGAGGGTGTAGTCGACTCCGACGGCCATCCCGATGATCAGCACGACCTCGGACGTTCCCGGTCCGATCGGCAGCCAGCGGCTGGGAATGGCGAGCAGCGAGACCGCCGTCATCACGGCGGTGCCGGCCAGCAGAACCGGGATGCCGGCCGCGATGATCGCGCCGAAGACCAGCAGCAGGAGCAGCAGCGTGATCGGGATGGAGGTCAGGCCCGCCTTGCGGAAATCGGAGTTCATCATCGCGTTGGCGGCCCGATCCGTGCTGGCGTCGCCTGCCTCGGCGACCACGAGATCGGGGTACCTGGCCTGGATCCCGGATACGGCGTGCATCGCCCGCGCCACCGTCGTGTCGGCGCTGCCGTGCGGCCCGGCGACCCGGAAGGTGACCAGCACGCCGCCGCCACGCGGTGCCACCAGCGCGCTGCCGCCCCGGCCGAACGGAGTGCGGACATCCGACGCCACGGACGGGAGCGCGCGCAGCGCTGCCGCGACATCGCGGGCGGCCTGCCTGAGCCGGGGGTCGGTGGCGAAGGCGTGCCCGGGACCGCTCACCCGCGGCTGGATCAGGACGGTCTCCGACGGCGGGCTGACCACGTGCAGCTGGTCGAGCATCCGCTCCGCGACGCCGGAGGGGCCAGGGTCGTACTGCGGGTGGCTCTGGGTGCCGAACAGGTGGCCGGCTAGCAGCGCCCCGCCGACCATGGCGAGCCACGCCGTGATGGCGATCAGCCGGTGCCGGGCGCTCCAGCAGGCGATCTGCTCGACCGCCGGGCGACGGCGCCATCCGCCGGCCCTGGCCGCGCTGGCCGCTGCTCCCCCGGCCGGAGCGGGCCCGGCCGGAGCGGGCCCGGCTAGGTCACCGGATTGCGCAGCCGAGTCCCCGTCCGCCGCCTCCTCATCGTTCACACGCGTCGGCGGATTGCTCAGCTGCATCAAGCATTACCTTTCACTCAGACGAGGATCTATCAGATCAGCGAAGCGGAACCGCCTAAAGTTCCCCGGCTTCGCCGACCTCAATGCCCGCCCCGGAACGCAGCCAGTTCCAGCCGCGGCACTGACGAGGGAGAATACCCGTGAATCCGCTGCGGCCCGGCCTGGATCGGCAAAGTCTGACCTAACCGGGTAGCCGGCCGTACCGGAACTTGACCGTCAGCCCAGCCCTGCCGAGACACGCCAGGTCGGGCGGCAGGGCAGGCGGTCGGCCAGAGCGGTCGGCCAGGGCAGGGCGGGCGGTCGGCCAGGGCGGTCGGCCAGGGTAGGGCGTGTGGGGCACAGCCAGCGTCGTCCGCCAAGATTGCCGCATGGGCGAACTGATTCTGGTCCGGCACGGAGAGACGCGGTGGAGCAGCGCGCACAAGCACACCGGCCGTACCGACATTCCGCTGACGCCGGCGGGCGAGGCGGCGGCGGCCTCGCTGGCCGGCCCGCTGGCGGCCCGGCCGATCGTGGCGGCGCTGAGCAGTCCGGCGCAGCGGGCCGTGCGGACGGCCGAGTTGGCCGGCCTGGCCGGCCTGGCCGGCCTGAAGGTGGATCCTGACCTCGCCGAATGGGACTACGGCGGCTACGAGGGCAGGACCACGCAGGAAATCAGGGCCGGCCGCCCCGGCTGGTACCTGTGGCGCGACGGTGTGATCGCCGGCGGTCCCGGTCACCCAGGCGAGACGATCGGCGAGGTCGGCGCCAGGGCGGATGCCGTGCTGTCCCGGGTGCGCCCGCTGCTGGCCGACGGCGACGTTGCCCTGTTCGCCCACGCCCACCTGCTGCGCATCCTCGCCGCCCGCTGGCTTGGCCTGGAGCCCGCCGGGGGAAGGCTGTTCCGGCTGGACACCGGCACGCTGTCGACACTGGGCGCCGAGCACGACGAGCCGGTGATCAGCACCTGGAACCTGGGCGTGGCCGGCTAGCCGCGGTCCGCCGCCCGGCGGATTCGCCGTCCGTGACCGGCCCGGCCCGGCGAGATCACCGGCCTGCACGGCCCGATCAGCTCAGCGGCTGACCGGATTGGCGACCCAGGCGAGCATGAGCGGCTCGCCGGTCAGCGTGTCCCTGATCACCAGCAGATACGGCCGGTTGAAGCTCAGGGGCGTGGCTCTCGCCGCGGTCGGCAGCAAGGTCACCGCGGTGGCGGCGCTCGCGACCGTGCCCTTCTCCCCCACCGCGAGGGTGGCCGCGTGCTGCACAGCGCCGATGCAGCAGGCCTGCGGGGAGATCCCGGTGAAGTCGGCGCCCTGGCTGAAGGCGATGCCCATCCCGAGCGCGGTGAGCGGTCCGCGCATCGACTCGCTCGCGGCCAGGTTGATCTTCGGCAGCGCGATCGCCGTGTTCGCGCCGTGCGCGGCCATGCTCGTCGCCAGCGTGCTTAGCGTCGACGGGGCCGGCACCTGGCAGCCGCCGGCTCCGCCGCGGCCGGCCGCCGGCGGCAGGAGAGCGAGCATCGTCAGCCGTCCGCCCCGGTACGGCAGCGCCGCGGCCGTCCAGCCAGCGGCCTTCGCCGTCCGGAACCCGCCCCCGTTCAGGTACTGCGCGGTGACGGTGCCAGATCCGGTGCTGAACGACCCGGGCGCGGTCTCCGCGTGATCGAACGGGTGCGCCCAGGCGGCCTTGAGGTACAGCGCGTCGGTCAGCACCCAGCCCGGTGGCGGCACCATCGCGCTCGGCGGCAGCAGCTCCCTGATGTGACCTGCCGTTTCAGCCGCGACCGAGGCGTTGATGGTCCTGCGGGCCTCCTCGGGCCTGGACAGCAGCGGAACGTGCCGCAGCCCCGCCTGGTAGGCCGAGCGAAGCTCGGCGACGAAGCGGGCCCTGGTGACCAGCGTCGGGTCGGCCCAGATCCGGTTGCTGGCGGCGAACGTGACGCCCGGCCGGTTCAGCGAGCCGAGTAGCGCGGCCCGCGCGGCCAGGCCGTCGACGAGCCTCGATCCGGTCGCTGGCAGGCGAAGCACCTGCGCCATGGCGGCGGCCGTCGCGCCGCGGGCGCCGAGGGACGCCATGCCGAGTCCGGTGGCCAGGCTCACCGGCGACAGCACCATGTTGCTGCCCGGCTGACCATGACAGAGCTCGGAGAGCAGCCTGAGGCCGAAGGCCGTGTCGCCGGTCCCGTAGGCACGGAGCGTCGCGACCTGGCTCGATGTCAGGACGACCGGCCGCGGGGACTGCCGGCCGGGTGAGCTCGGGCCGGCCTGGCCGGCGCATCCGCTTGCCGCGATGGCACAGCTCGCCACGACGCTGAGTGCCGCGATCCGGCGCATGTTCTTCATGCGACCTTGGACGCTTGCCGGGACCGCACGGTTCCGCATCCGGGCTGAACGCCGCTAGCGGGTCAGCGCCGCGCGCTGCCGCGCGCCGCCGGAGAGGCAGACCGCGAGGCCGAGCACGCCCACGTCCCGCAGGGTCAGATCGGTCAGCCCGCCGGTGACGGTCAGGGTGATCACGATCTGCGCAAGCAGCAGGGCGGCCACCGCCGCCGCGAGCCGCAGCGCCACCCCGGCCACGATCGCGACGGCGAGCATGAGCAGGATCCAGCCGTGCACGAGGACGAGCACGAGCGCGAACGTCGACGTGGCCGGGATGACGGGCACATACCCGGTCCACAGCTGCGGCTGCACCAGCTCGTGGTAGCCGAACCAGGCAAGAACCAGGCCGAGCATGATCCGCCCGGCCGTGGGCGCCCACTCAGCCGCGAACCGCTGCGCACGGCCGGCCAGGCCGGTGTCGGCCGCCGCGTCCATCGCCGCGGCGCCGGGCCTTCGTGCGGCTGGCCGCGTGCGGCTCGCCACCGCCGGGCTGGCGTTCTTGGTCACTGCAGGATCCTCCCCTGCGAGTCGGTCACGATGAGCCCGTCATCGCCGAGGTTGAAGTCGCTGTTGCCGGAGTCGTCACCCATCGATGCCTCGATCACATAGACCTTCGTGCCGGTCGGGTAGTACCTGGCGGTCGGCGCGCCCTGGCCAGCGACGCCGGCCGCCACGGAGATGCCGGTCCCCTGCCTGTGCACTCCGATGGTCAGCCCGGTCTCCGCCGCCTGCGCGGCCGAGCTGGGCGTTCCCGGCCAGACCAGGAACGAGTAGGAGGCGTAGGACTGCGAGCTCAGCTTCGGTCCGGGGGTCGGCGCGGCAGCCGCGGCCGGGCCCTGCCTCGGCGCGGCCGAGGCGCTCGGCGTCTGGCTGGGCTGCCCCGATCCGGTCGGCGCCGGGGAGCTGGCGCCCGGCGTGGCCGGGGCCGATACCGACGGTTTCGTGACGCCGAGCCCGGCCGGCGGCAGCCCGTGATGGCGCCCCTGCCAGCCGTGCGCCGCGAGGAACAGCCCGACCAGGGCGGTTACCGACAGCAGGGCCGCGCCCCGCGCGCCGACGGTCTCACCTGCGATACGCATCCGTGCTCACGACCAATCAACGAAATCTGGACAGCCGCATGCTAACAGCAAGATCACGGCATCAAGCTGGCCCGGATCAACCCTGAAGCAAGCTCTGAGCAACCATTCAGGAAGCCCGGCCGGGACCGGGTTACCTGGCCCCGCGCTGTCCAGGATCGGGCAGGTGCCCGGGAGCGCTACGGCCGGCCGGTGCCGGGCCTGCCCTGCGACGCTCCCCGACTGCCGCGCGCACTCGCTGTGAGGAACGCGGGGATGCCCGGCCAGGTTCCCGCTGCCGGTCCGGCGGGTCCGCTAGGCAGCCGCGGCGGGCAGGCCGCGCACCTGACGCGGGATGCGGGTGGCTGCCTGGTGCACCGCCCGGAGCGCGACCGTGGTGCTCATGTCGGTCACCGGGCTGCCCGGTGCCCCGTACATCCGGCGTGCCCAGCGCGGCAGGCTGGCGAACGCGAGCGTGTTGAGCGGCGGCACCACCAGCTTCAGCCCGGCGAACGGCCAGGGAATATCCGGGTTGTAGGACCTGAGCAGCGCGCGCTTCGCCTCGTCGCAGGCATAGAGCTCCGGACGGATCCGCTGGTAGTAGGCGTCAAGCTCGGCCATGCTGCCGGGCACCGCGGCCGGGTCGAGCCCGACGACGGCCGCGCTGCGCCGCTGCTCAGCCACGAACTCGTCCAGCTCGGCGGCGGCCAGCCCCATGCCGCACCGCCTGGCGACGTCAGCGTAGGACGAGATCTCGCCGCAGTGCACCCACAGCAGCAGCTCGGGCTCGTCCAGCCGGATCACCGAGCCGTCGGCGTCTGTTCCGGTCAGCGAGGCGTGGATCTTGCGGACCCGGCGCCCGGCGCGCTCGGCCTCGGCGATCGTCCCGTAGGTCCTGACCCTGACGAACTCGGTGGTCCGGCCGAACCGGCCCCAGGCCTCCCCGGGCCGGGCGAAGGCGGTGTTCTGCCAGGTAGCTCGCATCGTGCGCGGGTGCAGCGCCTGCAGGTACAGGGCACGGAATCCGGCGACCAAGATCACCGGCTCGCCCATGATCCGCCAGGTCACCGAGCCCGGGCCGAACAGCCCGACGGCTGGATGGGCCTGCTCAGCCATCCCGGCCTCCCGCCTGCCGTGACCGCGCGTCCTACTCGCGCCTGGTCTCCTGAGCGATCCAGTCCAGGTAGCCGGCCGAGCCGGCCACGATCGGCGTGGCGATGACCTCCGGCTCGTCGTAGCTGTGCCGCTCGATCAGGAATTCCGCTAGCTCGGTGTAGCGGTCTGCCGGGAGCTTGAGCATGACCGTCCACTCCTCGGCCCGCTCGATCCCGTCCTCCCACCAGAACGTGCTCGCCACCGGGCCGGCGACCTGAGCGCAGGCCGCGAGCCTGGCCTGCACGGCGTCGTGGGCCAGCTCCATGGCCTCGGCCCGGGAGTCGGTCGTGGTCTGCACGTGCAGGAACCCCGTCCCGCTGGTGACTTGGTCGTGCTGGCCCGCCATACCCCCAGATCGTACGCCGCCTGGGCGGTACCCTTTGCCAATCCTGAACCCGAGGAGGTTTGCGGTGGACCGTCCGCTGTGTCTCATTGTCAACCCGGCGGCCGGCAATGGCCGTTCCGCGCGCCTCCTGTCGCAGGCCACCGCCGTGCTCGAGCAGGCGGGGGTTGAGCATCAGGTTGTCGAGTCATCCAGCCTGGACCATGCGCTGGAGCTGTCCGCCCAGGCGGCTCAGCGCGGCGACGCGGTGATCGCCGTCGGCGGCGACGGCCTCGCCGGGGCGCTGGCCGGGATCGCCGCGGCCGGCGGCAGGACCACGTACCGCCGGCCGGCTGACTACAGCTACATCGGCGCGATGTACGGGATCATCCCCACCGGCCGCGGCAACGACCTGGCCAGGATGCTCGGCATTCCCGCCGACCCGGCCGCCGCCGCCCGGGTGGTCGCCGCTGGCCAGTACCGCCAGATAGACCTGATCGGCGTCAGCCTGCCAGGCCAGCCGGAGACAATCGTGGCAGGCAGCGTGTACGTCGGCATTCCCTCCGTGGCCGGGGAGATCGCCAACGCGACCCGCATGCTCCCTGGTTCGCTGGTCTACCACGTCGCCGCCTTGCGGGCGCTGGCCCGCTGGAAGCCGGTGCAGTTCACGGTGTCAGTCTCGCTGCCGGTCCCGGCACAGGGCACCGACACCGCTCACAGCGATGCCGACGGCACCTGGACCAGCCTGGCCGAGAGCACGACCAGGCACAGCGTGCATAAGTTCGAGGGCTATGCCGTGATTGTCGCCAACAACGCGTTCTTCGGCGCCGGGATGAAGGTCGCCCCGCCTGCCCTGATCGACGACGGCGTGCTGGACATCGTCCTCATGCGCAAGGCGCCCAAGCTCACCTTCGTCCGGGCGCTGCTCAAGGTGAAGAACGGCACTCACGTCACCCTGCCCCAGGTCGACCTGGACCGCGGCGCCGAGGTGACGCTAGCCATGAGCCGCGACATGCCAGCCGCCGCCGACGGCGAGCCGCTGGCCTGCGCCGCGCCGCTGGCGGCCGACGCGGCGCTCCGCATCCGGGTGCTGCCCGGCGCGCTGCGCGTCTATGTTCCAGGAAGCTGACAACCTGCCTGGTCAATACGCGGTTCGATAGCGGAAAATCATGATGGGTTGCGGAATCCACCAGGCGCGGACCTCAGCCGGAGGATGGCTGGTCCCGGTGGCCGCCCAGGAATGACGTGACGAATGCCGGGCTGGCGCTCAGCTCGGCCGGTGTCCCTTCCATCCTCAGCTCGCCGCCGCCCAGCACGTACGTGCGATCGGAGACCGCGAGCACCGCCCTGGCGCGCTGCTCGACGATCAGCACCGCGGCGCCGCGGGTGGCGAGGCTCTTCACCTGCTCGTCCAGGATGGAGCGGGCGATCGCCGGGGCCAGGTTGGCCGTCGGCTCGTCAAGCAGGAAGACGGCCGGCTTGAGCATCAGCACCCGGCCCATGGCCAGCATCTTGCGCTCGCCGCCGCTGAGCTTCCCGGCAGGGCGGCGGAGCATGGTCCCGAGTCTGGGAAAGACCGTGAGCACGTGCTCGATCCGCTCCGGCACCTGCCGGTGATGCAGCAGGTAGCCGCCCATCTCCAGGTTCTCCCTGACGGTCAGCGGCGCGAACACGTCATCGACCTGCGGCACGTAGCCCACGCCCGCCCGGGCCATCTCCTCGGGCGCGATGTTGGTCACGTCCCGGTCGCCGATGCGCACCTGACCGGAGGTAATCCGCAGCACGCCGATCATCGCCTTGAGCAGGGTGCTCTTGCCCGAGCCGTTCGGGCCGACCACGGAGACCACCTCGCCGGGCTCGGCACGGACCGTTACTCCCCTGACCACCGGGTCGCCGCCGTATCCGGCGGTGACTCCCTCGGCGTGCAGCGCTGCCCGCCGCTCGGGGCCCTCAGCCGACAAGGTATGCCTCCACGACCTCGGTCCGGTCTCGCAGTTCGCCCATCGTGCCCTGAGCCAGGACGCTGCCCTCGGCCATCACGATGACGGGATCGCAGAACTCGTCCATGATGGCCAGCTCGTGCTCGACCATAAGGATGGTCATCCCGCCCCGGCACAGCTGCACAAGTCCGTCGCCGATCTTCCTGGCCAGCTCCGGGTGAACACCGGCCATCTGCTCGTCGAGGAGCAGCATGTCCGGCTCGCTCATCAGCGCTCGCATGATCTCGACCAGCCTGCGCTGGCCGCCGGACAGATCGCCCGCGTAGTCGTTGGCGTGCGCGGTCAGGCCGAAGCTCTCGATCAGTGCCGACGCCCGGTCGATCGCCGCGGCCTCGTCGGCCCGCCAGTAGCGCCGGCCGGCCACCGCGCCGAGGAACGAGTCGCCCCGGTTGCCGGGCACGGCGGTCATCAGGTTCTCAAGCACGGTGAGCCGCCTGAACTCGCTCGCCAGCTGGAACGTCCTGACCACGCCGGCCCTCGCCCGGCGGTACGCCGGGAGCGTGGTGATGTCCTGCCCCTGGTAGACGATCCTGCCGCCGGAGACCTTCTCGGTCCCGGCCAGCAGCGAGAGCAGGGTCGACTTGCCGGCGCCGTTGGGGCCGATCAGCCCGGTCAGGGTGCCCCGCCCGACCGTGATCGACACGCCGGACACGGCGTGCACCCCGCCGAAGTCCTTGCTCACCTCGATCGCCCGGAGAATGTCGGGCCCGGTCCCGGCGGGCCGCGGGTAACGGGAGGGGCGCGGCCGGGCCGGCGATCCCGGTCCGCCCGCCGGGGCGGACGGCCGGACCGGCCGGGCAGCCCGCCTGCGACCGCGGATCCTCCCGAGCGTCCTGTCCCATGCCGCGGCCCTGACCCGCCGCGCGAACGTGTCTGGCTGCGGGATCGCCCGCTTGCGCTCCGGCAGCACGCCCTGCGGGCGCGCCCACAAGAACACGACGATCAGCAGCCCGATCGCCACCCACTGCAGTGACGGCAGCAGGTTGGGCGGCAGGTACGGGTTGTTGTTGGTGATGAGGCGGGTGATCTCCTCGAATCCGACCGGCACCAGGATGGCGCCGAGCACCGCTCCCCGGTGATTCCCGGCGCCGCCGATGATCACGGCGGTGAACAGGACGATCGTCTCGGCGTAGCTCCAGGCCGGCGGTGACCACACGCCGATGAAGCTGACCAGGATTCCGCCGGACAGCCCGGCGATCGCTCCTCCGACCACCAGCACCCCGGTCCGCAATGAGAGCAGGTTCTTGCCGAGCGAGTCAGCCACCTTGTCGTTGTCCCGCATCGCCCGCAGTGTCCGGCCGTACGGCGACTCCGTGATCCGCCTGAGGAACAGGTACACGACGGCTGCCAGCAGGATCGCGCCCGCCGCGAACCCGTACTGGTAGGCGTTGGACGTGCTGACGAACATGCTGTTCTGGGCCGCGAGCGGGGCCGGCACCAGGGCCACCCCCGCGTCGCCGTTGAACAGCGCACGGTAGTTCGTCACCAGCAGGTTCAGCAGGACCGCCGTCACCAGCAGGCCGATCGCGGCGAAGTCGCCGCGCAGCCGCCGGCCCACCAGGAAGGTGAACGGAAGCGCGAGCAGGCCGCCGGCCGCGGCCGCGCCGATCCAGGGCACAGGGAACGGCAGGTGCAGCCCGCCGATGTAGACCTGGAACGCGCCGTTGGCGGTGTCGGGCGGCAGCGCGAGCACCGCGGCGACGTAGGCGCCGGCGGCCTGGAAGATGATGAAGCCGAAGTTCGTGACGCCGGCCACGCCGAACTGCTGGCTGAGGCCGAGGCAGGCGATGGCGTCCACCGCCCCGTACACCAGCAGGGTGATCAGGTAGTACATCAGCTACTCACCTCGCGCCCTCAGGTCCTGGCGCCGAGCAGGCCGGTCGGCCGCACGGCGAGCATGGCCAGCAGGGCCACGAAGGCGACCACGTACTTGTAGTCGGCCTGGAAGAAGGGCAGGCCGGCGCTGATCTCGGTGGCCAGGCCGATGACCAGGGCGCCGAGCATCGCGCCGTACGCGTTGCCCGGCCCGCCGAGGAATACGGCGGCCAGGATCAGGATCAGGAACAGATCGGTGCTCGACGGGTTGAAGCTGCCGATGTCGATCGCGAAGACCGTTCCGGCCAGGCCGCAGAGCCCTCCGGTCAGCGCCCAGGTGGCGGCGATCACCCGGCTCGCCCTGATCCCGCAGTTCCTGGCGAGCGTGCGGTTGGCCGCGGTCGCCCGCATCGCCTTGCCGAGCTTGGTGTACCGCAGCAGGGCATGCACGCTGGCCATCACCACGACGCTGATCGCGATGATGACCAGCTGAACGCCGGTCAGGGTCAGGCCGCCGAGCTTGTACGTCCGGCCCTGGCTCATGACATAGGAGACGTTGACGCCGCCGACGATCGCCGCGACGCCGAACTCGATGATGAGCGCCATTCCCAGGGACACGATCACCAGCGTGATCGGCGCCGAGCCGCGCCGCTGGAACGGCGAGTAGACGAGGTAGTTCAGGCCTGCGGACAGCAGCGAGCAGGCCGCCATCGACACGACGAGCGCGATCCAGACCGGCACGCCTGCGTTGTTCGCCCAGTAGGCGACGAACGCGCCGGCCGTCATCACCGCCGCGAACGCCAGGTTGAGCACATCGGTCACCGCGAACTGAAGCGTGAAGCCGACCGCGGCGATGGCGAGAACCGCCGAGGTAATCAGCCCGAATCCGACCGAGGCGAGGAACAGGCTCATT
>DATNIU010000250.1:0-8275 GCA_035604275.1 Streptosporangiaceae bacterium
TCGGTCTCGGACAGCACGGCAAGCCGGATGCCGGGCCAGCAGAAGCCGTAGTCAAGCTGTCCGGTCGCGACCACGGCGACGGCCGGTTCCGGCGGGAGGTCGAGGTCGCCGGCCCTGGCGCCCAGCCCCTCGCCGCGCAGCAGCTCGGCGAGCCGCTGGGCCGGCCCGTGTCCCTCGGTCACCAGCACGACCCGCCAGCCGCCGGCCAGCCAGCCGCGCACGTCGCCGATCACCCGCGCCGTGTCGCCGTGGTAGGCAGTAGCCGGACTGGCCATGATCCGGAACGACTCGCGCCCGCCGGTCTCGTCCAGCCAGCCGGTCGCTGGCGCCGCGGACTCCTCACGGGGGCCGCCGCGATCTGTCTCGCCTGTACCGCCGGTCGGCTGCGAGGCCGATGAGGGCGTGCGAGCCGTGTCGCCTGAAGGTTGTTCTTCTGTGCTGAACGGGGTGATCGTCCACCAGGACAGCCCGAGATCCCTGGCCGCGGCCCGGATCTCAGTGATCGGGCGGAACGCGGCGCCGCCGAGGTCGATCGGGATCTGAGCCCCGGCGGCGGCATTGACCCACGAGGCTTCGAGGAACTCCTGGCTGGTCCGCACCAGGTCGGCGGCCCTGGTCCTGATCCGCTCTGGGTCGCAGGCCAGCACGATCGCGCCGGCCGGCAGGGAGTCGAAGAGCAGCTCCATGCGGTCGGCGAGCAGCGGCGCGAACGCCTCCATCCCCTCCACGGTGATGCCGTCGGCGAGCTTGCCGAGAATGTCGCCGACGCCTGGGTACTCGGCTGCGAGCTGCTTGGCCCGGTGCCTGACAGCCGGCGTCAGCAGCAGCTCCCGGCACGGCGGCGCCCACAGGCCGTCGACCGTGATGCCCAGGCTCCGCTGGTCGGCGGCCTTGAACGACCGGATCTCCTCGACGTCCTCGCCGAAGAACTCGATCCGCAGCGGGTGCTCCTCGGTCGGCGGGAAGACGTCGAGTATGCCGCCGCGCACCGCGATCTCACCCCGGTTCGTGACGAGATCGACGCGGGCGTAGCCGATCTCGACCAGCCGGGTCACGATCTCGTCCATCTCGGCCTGCTGGCCCTGGGCCAGCCGGACCGGCTCGAGCTGGCCGAGCCCGCCGACCAGCGGCTGCAGGACACCGCGCACCGGGGTCGCGACCACCCGCAAGGGGCCGGATCGCGGGTCCGAGGGGTCGGGGTTGACGAGGCGGCGCAGCACCGCGAGCCGCCGGCCTGAGGTGTCAGACCGCGGTGAGAGCCTTTCGTGCGGCAGCGTCTCCCAGGCCGGGAAGTAGGCCACCGCCTCGGGGTCAGGCAGCAGCGAGCCGAGCGCGCTGGTGAGATCCTCGGCTTCCCGCGCAGTCGCGGTGATAGCGAGCACGAACCGGCCAGCTCCGGCGGCCTGGCCCTGGCCGGTCGGCGCATCGCCAGCGTGGGCGGGCTCGATCTGGCCGACGCCGGTTCCGGTGCCGCCTGCCAGCACGGCGGCAAGGATCGGGCGCAGCGCCGGTGGCGCCACGAGGTCAGCGCCGCCCGCTGCCGGCATGCTGGCGAGCTCTAGCGCCTGGTGTAGTTGCGGATCATCGGTGACAATCCCTAGCAGACCGGTGAGGCTCATTGCGTCCTTGACTAGATTGCGGCCCTGCCAGCCGCGGTCCGCCAGGCCACGTCCGCTGGATCACGTCCGCGGGCGTTCCTCGGCGGGCAGCGCTAGCGGCGGCACGCTCTACGGGCAGCACAACGGGCCCGCGTTCGCGCCGAACGCGGGATGTATCTAGCTTAAGGGCAACTCAGGAGGCCCGCTCTCCCTCAGAGGAGGCAGGTGCGGGCGCCCGGCGCGCTGGGACCCGGGCCCAGCCGTGCCCGGTGCACGCTGGACACAGCCGCGCCGTGCACGCTGGACACAGCCGCGCCGTGCACGCTGACACAGCCGCGCCGTGCGCGCTGGACACAGCCGCGCCGTGCGCGGTGCGACGCCGGAACCGTGTCAGCAGAGTCCAGGCCACATTTCGCCCTATTTCGTCCGTTATACGACGATCTGAGGTGACTCTCCGTGACCGGCCAGCTCGCCGCAAGCGCCATTGCCAGAGGCCACGCTCGACATATCATTGGTTGCCGCCCATCAAATCGGTATAGAACTTCCGCAATAATGATGGCAAACCGTGATAAGTGCTGCTCCGGCCGACCGGGCGCCCGTTATGCCCGGATCTTGGTGTGACCTAGCGTGGAGGCGTTCGCCACAGGCGGCAGGCCGCAGCCCTCGCTCCCAGCGGGCGCGCGGAGGCACGCCTGACGGACGAGCCCACGACGCGCGGGTAGCCTCGGGGATGCCTCGGGTCGCTGAGGTGCCAGCCTGACGGGACGGCGTGTCGCCAGCCAGGCGGCGGACGGAGGATGATCGTGACTGCAGGGGCGCAGGCCGACCGTGCTGCCGACCACGCAGCAGTGCCGTCGTGGACGCTGGACGCTCGCCAGCTTGGCGACCTCGAGCTGATCCTGTCCGGCGCCTTCGCACCGCTGCGGGGATTCATGACGGCGGCCGACGTCGCCTCGGTCGCGTCGTCGCGCACGCTAGCCGACGGGACGCCGTGGCCGATCCCGGTGACCCTGGAGATCCCGGCCGACGCGCTCGCCGTCGATGCGGGCAGGCTGATGCTCTCGGATCCCGAGGGAACCCCGCTGGCCGCGATGGACATCACCGAACGCAGCGATGTCCAGCCGGAGGCCGGCCTGGTCCGGCTGGCTGGACCGGTCGCCGGACACCGGATTCCCGAGCACGGCTCGTTCCGGCGGCTCATGATCCCGCCTGAGCTGGCCAGAGCCCAGCTCGGCGATGGGCCTGTGCTGGCGTTCGCCACCAGAGCTCCGCTCGGCAGCCGGCAGATCGGCCAGCTCAGGCACCTGGCCGGGCAGCTCAAGGCGAAGCTGCTGCTGCTGCCGCTGGTGGCCGGGCCCGCTGAGGTTGTCCGCCAGCCCGAGGCGCTGATCCGGGCAGTGCTCGCGGCAGCCGCCAGCCTTCCGCCAGGGACGCTGGTCGTTCCCGTCCCGCTGGCCCGACGCGATGACCAGCCGGAGCATAGACCGGCAGGGAGCAGCACCGGCCGCACGGGCCCGGCTAGGGAACTCGCGGCGATCGCGATCGTGGCCGCCGCGTACGGTGCGACGCACCTGATGGCCGACGGCTGGCCAGCCCACGGCCACGGCGGCGCTGGCGCGGCCGGCGGCGCCGCGGACGCCCTGCCGGGCCTGCCGGAAGCGCCGATCCCGGTGCTGCCAGCCGGAGACTGGGCCTTCGACCCGCACGCCGAGGTCTGGCGGCCGCTCACGCTGATCGAGGCCGGGACCGAGGTGGCGGACCTGTCGGCCGATCAGCTGGCTGACATGCTCGATACCGGTGCCCCGCTCCCACCGTGGTTCGCGCCCAGGGCGGTTGCCGCCGAGCTGCGGCATGCCCGGCCGCCTCGATCGGAACGGGGAATAGTGATCTTCCTGACCGGCCTGTCAGGATCGGGTAAGTCCACCATCGCCAGGGACCTGCGCGATCAGCTCGCCGAACGCGGCAACCGGCGGGTCTCCCTGCTGGACGGCGACATCGTTCGCGCGCTGCTCTCGGCGGGGCTGACGTTCTCCCGCGCCGATCGAGATCTCAACATCGCCAGAATCGGCTATGTGGCCGCCGAGATCGCGCGGCACGGCGGCATCGCGATCTGCGCGCCGATCGCGCCCTACGCGGCGGCCAGGCAGAATGTCCGGCGGATGGTCTCCGAGGTGGGCGACTTCCTGCTGGTCCATGTCGTCACGCCGGTCGAGGTCTGCGAGGCACGCGATCGCAAGGGCCTGTACGCGAAGGCCAGGGCGGGCCTGATCGGCCAGTTCACCGGGGTCTCCGACCCGTACGAGGAGCCGGCCGACGCCGTCCTGGCAATCGACACGTCGGTGCTGAGCCGAGAGCAGGCCACCGAGTCGATCATGGCGCTGCTGGTCAAGGGCGGCTGGCTGGCGCCCGGCTAGCCGGCCCGACCGGAAGGCGGTGCCGCCCGGGTTCTGGCTGCCTCGCCCGCCGCACAGCCAGAGACAGGCAGGCGAGCGCGCGGCTACCGCGGCCGATGCCGCGCTGGTCGCGATCCCCGCGGCTCGTGGTCCTCGGGGAGGCGCGATCCTGGCCCTGGTCGCGGGACCCGCGGCTCGTGGTCCTCGGGGAGGCGATCCCGGCCCTGGTCGCGGGACCCGGGCTCGTAGTCCTCGGGACAAGCGCGATCCCGCGCTAGTCGCGGTCCTCGGCGCGGGTACCCGCGTCCAGGCGCTGGCGAAATCCGCGCACCCGCTGAGACAGCTCGCCAGCCATCGCGGCGCGCTGCGGCGCCAGGAGGAAATAGCTCATGATGCCGCTGACCAGGAAGGCCAGGCCGAACAGCAGCAGGCTTCTGGCACCCGCGAGGTACAGCAGGAAGAACGCCGCGGCGAAAAGCAGGAACCGCAGCGTGTTGTAGAACAGGGTCGCACGCATAGCGGCACTAGCTTATCCGCTGGCCGGCGGGCGGCCGACGCTGGCCGCAGTGCCACTGACGGCGGCCGGGCCAGCACCACCCGACCGCCAGAGCACCGCCAGCGGCGGCGCGGCGAGCACTACCTGACAGCCGGAGGACCGCTGGCGGCGGCCGGAGCACCGCGGTCGCCTGCCAGAGCTCCGGCGGCGGGGGCCGAGCACAGGACGCTCGCCAGCAGGGCGGGGTCCACGTTCCCGCCGGACAGGATCGCTACCCGCCGACTGCTAGCTGGCAGCTCGGCGGCCCGGAACAGGCACGCGGCGATGGCGACCGCGCCAGCCGGCTCGGCGACCAGCCGCGCTCCGGTGGCGAGCAGGCGCATGGCTTCGGTGATCTCGTCCTCGGTGACCGTGACGATGTCGTGCACCTGCTTCAGTACGTGCCGCATCGGCAGCTCGCCGATCTGGTCTGCCCGCAGCGCGTCCGCGATCGTACGCTGAGTATCGCTCGACGCCCAGGCCACCCGATGACCCTGGCGTAGCGAATCCCTGGCGTCAGCGGCCAGCTCAGGTTCGACGCCGACGACCTTCGTGCCCGGGCTGACGGCGGCGATCGCGGCGGCTATCCCGGCAATCAGGCCGCCGCCGCCGACCGGGCAGACCACAAGATCGACTTCAGGGAAGTCGGACGCGATCTCCAGCCCGATCGTGCCCTGGCCGGCGATCACGTCGCGGTGCTCGAACGGCGGGATCGGCGTGTAGCCGTGCTCAGCGACGAGCTTGTCGGTCGCAGCGGCGCGCGCGGCCAGGCTCGGCTCGCAGGTCACGATCCGCGCTCCGAGCGCCCGGGCCGCGGCCACCTTGACGGCCGGCGCGTTGGCGGGGACGACGACTGTCGCCTGAACGTTCAGCAGTGCAGCCGCGTACGCGACGGCGTGAGCGTGGTTGCCGCTGGAGTGCGCGACGACTCCTGCGCTGCGCTGCGGGGCCGGCAGGGCGCTGATCGCCGAGTATGCGCCCCGCAGCTTGAACGCTCCGGTCGGCTGCAGCGACTCAGCCTTGACCACCAACCTGGGTTCTACCCGCGCAAATGGAACAAGAGGCGTCCGCAGCACGACACCATCGAGGCGGCCGGCAGCCGAGCGGATCTCGTCAATCGACACAAGGTCAGCCACAAGATCTCACCCTATGTCTTCGGGCCGCAGCGCGCGGGTCTCGGTCAAAGCGGCACGACAAGGTTTGTGATTGAACTTTTACGGAATCTAAGGAGAATAGCGACGTTTGTCATAACACAATGGTCTGGTACCTAGGCGAGCAAGAGGAGCATCAAATGGACGGCCAAAGTGATCGGCTGCTTACTCCCGGAGAGGTTGCGGCTCTCTTCCGGGTTGATCCCAAGACGGTCACGCGGTGGGCCGCCTCTGGACGCATTAGCAGTATCCGCACCCCCGGCGGGCATCGGCGTTACCGCGAGGTCGAGATCAGGGCGCTGCTCGGACTCGACAACGAGAAGCCCGGCCCGGCCACGGACCCGGCCGGCTGATGTCAGCCGGGTCCGCGCTCCCTCGGCCGGGCCGCACCCCCGCCCGGCCCGGCCCGGCCGTTCCGCCGCCGGGGCCGCCTCGTAGGCACCAGGCCCAGGCACCGCCGTGCTTCCCCGGGCCGACGTCGGCAAGCGGACCTCGCGGCCGGGCACGGTCGTGCTTCCCCGAGCCGATGTCGGCCCGCAGGCCTCAGGCCGAAGTGCCGCCGTGCTTCCCCGAGCCAGCGCCGGCCGGTCCTTCCCAGGATCGGCCGGCGCTGACGTCGGCGATGCTCAGGCTCGTTACATCGGCACGAGCTCGAAGATCTCGACGCTGAACCTGCCCTTGCCTTCGCTGAGGAACGGGTGCTTGTCAGCAAGCGCCCGAGCCGCGTCCACGCCATCGGCCTCGACTATGGAGTAACCGTTGAGGTCACCAGGCGCCGGGCTGGTGCCATCGTCCGCCACGGCCGAGCGGGCGCCGAACGGCGACCCCACGTCGACCAGTGCCGGGCCAAGGCGGCCGATCCACTGGCCCCACGCCTCCATCTGCGCGGCCGACTGCTCCTCGGTGAACTGGTCCATCGGCGTCGCAGGGCCGCGGTACAGGTATAGGTACTTTGCCACTTGTGGCTCCTCTGGTCTGATTGCCGGTCCGCCAGCGCCTGGCACCGGACTTCCCTGTCTGACGTGCGAAGCGCCCGTCTACCAATCCGACGAACGGCAGCGCGGAGAATCGACACCGCCGGGCCGGGCCAGTACGGCCAGCGCGCGACTACGGCCAGGCCGGACAGCGCACCGACTCGACCAGCGGGCCGGGACGGCGAGCGGGCCGGGCGGGCAGCGGACCGGGACAGGCAGCGGGGCCGGGGCTCGCCAGGCCCGCTCGGCCCGGGCCCGGCGGCTAGACCGAGCCAGCCGGCCAGGCCGGGCCTGACCCCTGACCTGACGAGGCTGCCCGGGCCGGCCGCTGGCCCCGCGTACCCGAGATGCCGCAGGTCTGGTCAGGCCACGGCCTTGTCGGCATAGAGCTGCAGGAGTCCTGCCCAGCCCCCGTCGCCGCCGACGCCGTCGTGCACTGCCTGCCCTTGTGAACCGTGCCTCTCGAAGTGCCGGTGCTCAAGCTGCACCTTGGTACGCCCTGGCCCATCCGGGGTGAAGGTGACCTCGACCTCACTGCCGTGCGCTGGATCGGCGTCGTACTTCCACTCACCGTCGAGCTGCCACCGAAGGACGATGCGGCTGGGAGGGTCGTAGGTGAGAACCTCACCCCAATCGCACTCCGAGCCGTCGACGCCGCGCTCGTACCAGCGGCCGCCGACGGCCGGCTCGATGATCGCCTTCTCGAGATCCGCCTCGCCGATGTGGTGAGCTGGCCACCACGAATTGAAGTCGGTGGTGAACAGCCTGAACGCGGCGTCCGATGCGAGCGGCACTGTTACCGCATGCCGTACGGGCTCGACTACCTGGCTGGCGACCACATTGTGCTCCTTCATGTTTGTCCTCCTTGCTCATCGAGAGTTCCGGCCGGCTCCGGGTCAGAGCCGCCGTCCTGCGCCGCCCTGATGGCGGCCGCCTCGAACGAGGCCAGCGCGTGGCCCCACATCCGGTCGAGGTAGGCACGGATCGCCAGAACCCCGTCCGGGTTGATCCGGTAGACGCGGCGCGTCCCCGCCGCCTCGTCGACGACGAGCCCGGCGTCCTTGAGCACCCGGAGGTGCTGGGAGACGGCCGGGCGGCTCACCGGCAGCTCACTCGCCAGGTCGCCGACCGAGCACGGCCCGTTGACGAGCCGCTCGACTATTGCCTGCCTTGTGCGATCGCCGAGTGCGCCTAGCGCACCGAGTCCATTCTCTTCGTAAGCTCCCACGAACCGTAAGTATGGACTTACCAAAGACACGGTGTCAAGCCGGGCGCTCTACTGGCTGGGCGACACCAGCCATCCCGCAGGGCCGAGGCTCATGCGCGATCGACGTTGCTTGTTCCGGCGAGGCGGCCGGGCAGCGAGGACCCAGCCGCCGGAGACACTCGGTCCTGCCAGAGACGCACACAACCTGCCGGAGGCAGCACAAGCCGGCCGGAGGCAGCACAGCACCACAAGCCGGCCGGAGGCACCACAAGCCGACTGGAGCCACACACGGCTGGAGGCGCCACTGCCTGCCGGAGGCACCACTGCCTGCCGGAGGCACCACTGCCTGCCGGAGGCACCACTGCCTGCCGGAGGCACCACTGCCTGCCGGAGGCACCACTGCCTGCCGGAGGGGCT
>DATNIU010000251.1:0-11538 GCA_035604275.1 Streptosporangiaceae bacterium
CAGCAACCCGGCAACCTATTCGGGGCTGCTCGAACCGGTCCGCAAGGCGTTCGCCAAGGCCAACGGGGTCAAACCGGCGCTGTTCAGCGCCAACTCCGAGGGGGCGTGCCCTAACTGCAACGGCGTCGGCGTCATCTACACCGACCTGGCCATGATGGCCGGGGTCGCCACCACGTGCGAGGAATGCGAGGGCAAGCGCTACAGCGCCGCCGTGCTCGAGCACCGCCTGGGCGGGCGCGACATCAGCGAGGTGCTCGCTATGTCGGTGATCGAGGCCGAGGAGTTCTTCGGCGCCGGCGAGGCGCGCACGCCGGCCGCGCACGCCATCCTCCGCCGGCTCGCCGACGTCGGGCTCGGCTACCTCAGCCTCGGCCAGCCGCTCACCACGCTGTCGGGCGGCGAGCAACAACGCTTGAAGCTGGCCACCCACCTGGCCGAGAAGGGCGGCGTCTACCTCCTCGACGAGCCGACCGCCGGCCTCCACCTCGCCGACGTCGAGCAACTGCTCGGCCTGCTAGACCGGCTCGTCGACTCCGGCAAGTCGGTCATCGTCATCGAGCACCACCAGGCGGTCATGGCGCACGCCGACTGGATCATCGACCTCGGCCCCGGCGCCGGCCACGACGGCGGCCGGATCGTCTTCGAGGGCACGCCCGCCGACCTCGTCGCCACCCGCTCCACCCTCACCGGCGAGCACCTCGCGACCTACGTCGGCACCTGACCGAGGCCCTGAAGCAGCCGCTTCACCGAGCTGGTCGGCATGCCGCCCGGCACCTACCGGCGCCAGGCGGCGCGCGCGACGGCGGGGATGCCGTCGTGCGTGGCGAAGCAGGTGACCAGACCGATCAGGAATCGAGAAGCGCGGGCCACGGAGCCGCACCTAGCATGACAGCCATGGACCTCACCATTCACGCGACCTTCCTCCCGCACGACGACCCGGAGGCCGCCCTGGCCTTCTATCGCGACACCCTCGGCTTCGAGGTCCGCAACGACGTCGGATACCGCGGGATGCGCTGGATCACGGTCGGCCCCGCCGGCCAGCCCGGCACGTCCCTCGTCCTGTACCCGCCGGCCGCCGACCCGGGCATCACCGACGACGAGCGCCGCGCCATCGCCGAGATGATGGCCAAGGGCACCTACGCCATCATCACCCTGGCCACCAAGGACCTCGACGGCACCTTCGAGCGGCTTCAGGCCAGCGACGCCGAGGTCGTCCAGGAGCCGACCGAGCAGCCGTACGGGGTTCGCGACTGCGCCTTCCGCGATCCTGCGGGCAACCTGATCCGGATCAACGAGATCCGCTGAGCCGTCTGGCGATCGCAGCCATTGACCTGAGCAGACGGCACCGTGCGGCCCTGGCGTCGGGCGCCTGCGGGAGGTCACCATGATCGACGGGACCGCGGGACCGTCTGGCTCCAGGCCAGCCGCCAGGTGCCGTATTCGAGTTCCCGGGCGATCAGCGGCGCGCCGACGAGGACCCCGAGCAGGCCGGGAGCCACCAGGAGCACCGCCCAGAACGCGACGTTGACCACCGAGCTGAACTTGCTCATGAAGACGCTGATCGCTCCCTGGCAGCTAGTCGGCGCGGACCAGGACGGTGGATTGCCGGTCGCTGTAGAGACCGTACGTGCCGTCTGTCAACGTGCTTGTCTGTCAGGCAGCCACCGCACCGACGTACGCCGGCAGCGCCGGCGCCGCCGGGAACCTACATTTGGGGGCATGGCGCTGGCCAGATACGACGCTGTCGCGGACTTCTACATCAGCGGATTCGATTCCGCCGCCGACTCGGTCTCGCTCGCCCTCCTGGACTTGCTGGGACCTGTCGCTGGCCTGCGCGTCCTTGACGTCGCGTGCGGACACGGACGCATCACCCGCGAGCTGGCGCGGCGCGGCGCCGACGCCCTGGGCGTCGATATCTCAGGAAACCTGATCAGGAAGGCCAGGGAGATCGAGCGGAACGAGCCGCTCGGCATCGGCTATATCCACGCCGACGTGACGGCGCCGGAACTCCTCGGCGGCAGCGACTTCGACCGGGCGACCTGTAGCTTCGGCCTCTCCGACATTGACGACCTGGACGGCGCGATCGCGGCGATCAGCGCCGCGCTGCGGCCACGCGGCAGGTTCGTGTTCTCGATCCTGCACCCGTGTTTCGCTGGCGGGAAGGACATCGCGGGTTCCTGGCCGAGCACGGGCAGCTACTACGACGAGGGACACTGGACGGCCCGGGACGCCATGTCGACGCTGCGCCGCCAGGTTGGAGCCAATCACCGGATGCTGTCGACGTACCTCGGCACGCTACGGCGGCACAAGCTGTGGCCGGACCAGATCGCCGAGCCGCTGCCGGCGCCTGGCTGGGACCAGGCCCACGATGCCGACCGAAGCCCGTGTACCTCGTGGTCCGATCGATCAAGATGATCGAGGACTAGCACGATCGGGCCGAGATCACCGTGGCAGAACAGCTGCTACGCGATCCCGAAGCTGTTGATCTTCTCCGGGTAGATGCGGATGAAGGCCTCGCCGAATCCTGGCCCGAGGTGTGCGCCTCCGGTCGGGATCGCCTCGGCTCGGCCGCGGATCTCCAGGAAGCGTGGCGTCCACGGGTCAGTGGACGCGAGATCGTCGACAACGATCGCTGCCCAGCCGCTGGCCTGCACGTCGCGGTACTTCTTGGTGGTCGCGACGTGGTGACCGCCGACGTCGACCGTGCCGAGCTCGGCGTTGTAGCGGAACGACGTCGGCACAACGTGCGGCTTGTGGTCGGCGCCAGCGGTAGCGAGCCGCCCCAGCAGTTGGCTCGCGAGGTACTCAATCTGTGAAGCGGTCAGCTCATGTGAAGCGGTCAGCTCAGTCATCCACTCAGTAAACAACTCCAATCGCGCGTCAAGTCAAGTCGCGTTCGCGCTTCTGAGCTATCAGGTCAGTGAGCTGCGGGCCGACATGGAGTCATCCTCCCGTGCGCGGCCAGTCCGAGATCGATCTGAGTCTGGGACTAACCGGTCTCGCGGCCGATTCCGCCGAGCCACCACTCCGGCAGCGTGCATTTTCTCGTCCAGTTCGTCCCTCCGGGCAGTCCTGCACGGGATTGACCCGTCCCCGGCCATGGTCGCTCGGCTGCGGGCCAAGCCGGGCGCTGACGGCATCGGCGTGACGATCGGCGACTTCGCGACCACCAGAGTGGTCCGGACGTTCGGTCTCGCCTACCTCGTGCCGGACCCTGCCGCGCCTGACGGCAGCGGCGGGACCACGATGGCGCGCTTGAGGATCTTTCCGGTGTCGCCGTGCGGCAGTTCGTCGGCAATCCAGACGTAGCGCGGGTACTTGTAGGCGGCGAGCTGGCTCTTCACGTGCTCCCGCAGCTCCTCCGGGCTGGCGGATGCGCCTGGCCTGAGGGTCACGACCGCGGCGACTTCCTCGCCGAGCATGTCGTCCGTGACACCGATGACCGCGGCCTCGGCGACAGCCGGGTGCTCGTAAAGGACCTCCTCGACCTCGCGCGGGTACACGTTGAGGCCGCCGCGGATGATCATGTCCTTCTTGCGGTCGACGATCGAGAAGTAGCCCTCCGAGTCGACCCGGCCCAGGTCGCCGCTGCGGAACCAGTCATCCGGCATCACCGCGGCGGTCTCCTCGGGGCGCCGCCAGTAGCCTTTCATGACGTTGCGTCCCCTGATCGCGATCTCACCGACGACGCCAGCCGGCTGCGGCACGCCCTCCTCGTCCTGCACGCGCATGTCGACGCCGGCGATCGGCTGGCCGATCGTGCCAGGCTTGCGGGCCCGGTCAGGATGGTTGAACGAGGCCACCGGAGACGTCTCCGACAGGCCGTAGCCTTCGAGGATCACGCAGCCGAACGCCTTCTCGAAGCCGCGCAGCAGCTCGACCGGCATCGACGCCCCGCCAGAGACGCACAGGCGCAGGCTTGCCACGTCCCCGGCGCTGCCGGCGGCATTGTGCAGGATCGCCGCGTACATCGTCGGGACGCCGGGCAGAACCGTCACCTGGTCACGCTTGATGATCTCCAGCGCGCGCCCGGGATCGAACCGGGTCAGCAGCGTCAGGCACGCGCCGGAGGCGATCGCGCATCCCATCCCGACGACCTGGCCGAACGAGTGGAACAGCGGCAGCGCACCGAGAATCACGTCCTCTGGACGCAGGTAGAGCAGCGTCCCGCTGGTGGTCTCGATGTTGTGCAGCAGGTTGTCATGGGTCAGCTCGGCACCCTTCGGCTGCCCGGTGGTGCCCGATGTGTACAGGATGACCGCGGTGTCGGACGGCTCACGTTCCGCGACAGCGGACGCTGGCGCGCACTGGCCGAGCGCCGCGGCGAGCTGGCCGGGCTCGATGATCACAACGCGCGTTCCCGCGCGGTCGGCGCCCTGCACCGCCTGGCCGGCTATGCCGTGCCAGGCCAACGCGAGCGCCGCCTGCGAGTCGCTCAGGTAGTAGTCCACCTCACGGGCTTTGAGCAGCGGGTTCATCGGGACGACGATCGCGCCCGCCCGCAGGATCCCGTAGTAGAGCACCGCGAACTCCGGCACGTTGGGAAGCATCAGGCCGACCCGATCGCCGACTACGATGCCCTGGCTGACCAGCCAGGACGCGGCCCGGCCAGTCATATCGTCCAGGTCGCGGTACCGCAGTACCTGCTCGTCCATCTGAACCGCGTGCCGGTCCGGGTAGCTGACGGTCGCCTGCACGAGCGTCGCGGCCAGATTTGCCATCGGGGTTCCTCCCGTTGTCGCGCCCACGGGCGGATGCTTCGCTATCGGCTGGGTTCCTGCGCATCACCTGTCGAGCTGTTACGACTCGTACCTCCACCGTGGACTGTGACGCACAGTGCGGTCAACGGGCCGAAGGTCCCCTCGTGGCCGGTCAGGTTCACCCGGGCCGGCGGTCACGCGAGCGAGAGCACGACGCGGTCGTGGACCGGCCGGTAGCCCAGGCGCACGTACAGAGCGTTGCTGGTCGGGTTGGCCAGATCGGTGAACAGCACGACGTCGCCTGCTCCCGCGTCCAGCGCGACCTGGCTCACGGCGACCGTCACGGCGCCGGCGTACCCGCGCCGCCGCAGCTCGACCGGGGTGTAGACGGGCGCGACCCGAGCGACACCGGCCAGCGGGCTGGTCACTCCGGCCATCGAGACGGGTGCTCCGTTCAGCTGCCACAGAGTAAGGCGACCCTCCTCGATGCGGGCGTCGACCACCTTGGTCAGGTCGCTCGATTCCTCGCCGACTTCCCGTCCGAACGACTCGAACCAAGCGAGCAGCAGGTCCCGGTCGGCGGGCCCGGCCACGCGTGAGCTCCCGGATACGGCAGGGGAGGGCGCCACCAGGTCTCCGAGCCGATACAGCCGCATGCGCCGGCTAATCTCGGCCTTGACCCGGGTGTGCCTGCGCCATTCGGATGCGAAGATCTCAGCCGCGTCATCGGTCAGGTTGATTCCGGGCAGCGGCCGACCGAGGGTGGCCAGCATCGCGGCCAGGGAGGTCACCGCATCGCCGGGGGATCGGGTCAGCAGCACCGGATGGGGCGGCGTCTGAAGGAACGCGCTCCCGATCCTGCCGTCCGCCGAATGCCACCATCCGAACAGCGGATCTGGCTCACCGAACGCCGCAGCACCCACGGTGCGCACGGTCTCCGAGACCGTAAGCAGTACCGTATTCTCGGCCGGCCGCGATCTCAGGAAGGCACCCGCCGTGCTCGCGAACTCGTTGACGTCTCGCGTGGTGCGCCAGGTCATGCCTCATCATCAGATGCGATGACGCCGCGATGCACGCGGTTTTCCCGGCCCGCGCGAGTACGGTCGCGGCTCCGCCCACCGGTCCGACCAACCGTCGCTCGTCCTGGCGCGCCAGCACGTCACGCCATGCTGCCCGGGGCGGTGACCGCGTCCGCTCGGCATCCGGCCATCCTGGCCCGGTAGATTTCAGCGGTCACGTCAGAAGATCGGAGCTGATCCGAAATGCCGTTTTGCACGATAGTCGAGTTCGAATGGACCGAGACGTTCGACCGCGGCCGGTTCGCGGGTTTCCTCGAGCGTTCGGGGCACGGCGACTCGCTGCCCGACGGCTGCCTGACCAGGATCGGCGGGATCGACGATCACGGGGCGCGAATGATCGAGGTATGGCGTTCCAGCGAGGACGCGAGGAGATTCGCCGAGCAGAGCGCGCCGTCGCTGGCAGGCGCCCAGATGCCAGCTCCGTCGCGGGTCCTGGCCTTCGAGACCAGCACGTACCTGACCACCTGACCGCCGCGTCCGCCGCGTGCCTGCCGGGCCGGCGCTGTGATCTTGGGTGGCCCTCTGACCGTCAGGTCGCCGTCTGACCGTCAGGTCGCCGTGGCACGAGGGCGCACGGTCCTGCCCTGAAGCGTCGCATGATCTGCCCGGCGAACCGGCCGTCGGCGGCTGGGCGCCGGCCTGCCCGGCCTGCCCGGCCTCGCCGGCATGTCGGCTCACCAGCCGAACGCGGTGACCGCCGCTGAGCGCCCTGTCGGCAGCCGCGCGCCCGGCCACGCCGGTGCCGCCGACGATTGCGATGAGCATCTGCGACCCTCCGTCAGGCCTTGACCCGGCTGGATCTAGCCGGTCGGCGGGACCGGAACCTCAGAGCGGATCCTGGCCGTTCCGCGCGCGGCAGAGGCGGGATGTTCTACCAGCGCGATGACCCGGCTCGCCATGAACCGGGCGGTCCTGACCGCCGTCCCGCCCCTGGTCAGCTCGCTCACTTCGACGACGCCGCGCCTGGTGACCACCTCGACGCGCCGCCCGGCGCGGGTGGCCACTACGTCATAGGTCTTGGTTACCTCGCCCGCGTCGACAACGATCTCGACGCGATCTCCCTTCATGCCCGGCCGTCCGCTGGCAGGCGGACGCCGACCCGGCTGCGTGCCATACCGGGTTAGTACCCAAGCCAGGCACCGGTGACGCGGCCGGTGCGCTCGCGCTGGCGACGCGACCAGCCGCCCTGCCTGCCGCGAGCGCTGTGTTGTCTGCCTAGAACGGGGGCTATCTGCCGTGAGCGGGGCTGTCTGCCGTGAGCGGGGCTGTCTGCCGTGAGTGGGGGGCTATCTGCCGAGAACCTTGTCGGCGACCCGCATGAGCAGGGCCAGCTTGGCGCGCTGAGCCTCGGGCGTGATCTCGTTGCCGGCCACCGATGTGGCGAAGCCGCACTGCGGGCTGACGGCCAGGCGCTCGACGCCGATCACGCCGGACGCCTGGCGCAGCCTGGACTCGATCGCCTCGGGCGTCTCGATCCGCGATGTCTTGGTCGTGACCAGGCCGAGCACGACGATCTTGTCCTCAGGCACGAGCCGGAGCGGATCGAACGTTCCGGAACGCTCGTCGTCGTACTCGAGCAGCAGCCGGTCGGCATGGACCTTGCCGAACACGGGGCCCGCGATCGCGTCGTAGCCGCCGGCCACCAGCCAGCGGCTGAGCTGATTGCCCCGGCACAGGTGGAAGCCGAAGGTGGCCGGGCGCCCGGCGTCGATCACCGCGTTGTCGAGTTCGATCCCGTACGACAGCCACTTGGTCATCGGCCAGCCGCGCCCTTCGTAGAACGCGCGCCATTTCGGGTCGATCAGCAGCGGATAGTGCGGCGCGTCAAGCTGGATGTGCGTGCATCCGAGCCGGACAAGCTCGCGTACCTCGTCGCGCAGCACCTGCACCACGTCGTCCATGAAGGCGTCAAGGCTGGGATAGGCGCCCGCCGATCGCCCCGGCGACCACAGGTTGGCGAACAGCGTCGGGCTGGGCAAAGTGATCTTGACCGGTCGGCTCGTGCTGGCGCGAAGGAACGTGAATTCCTCGGCCGCGAGATTGCGGCGCTTCCTGAGCGGCGCGACCACGGCGACGTCCGCCGGGCGCGTGATCGTGAGGTCGCCCACCTCTGCCGAGTGCCACTCACCCCACAGCCAGGCGCTGATGTCGACCCCGGTGAACCCGTCACAAGCGGCGGTCAGCTCGCTCTGGAACGACTCGCGGCGCAGTTCGCCGTCGTTGATGACCGGGAGGTCGAGATCCTCCTGTAGCGCGATGACCTCCCGCACCGCCCTGTCCTCCACGGCCTTGAACTGCGCCGGGGTCAGCTCGCCGGCGGCGCGGGCCTCGCGGGCCTCGCGCAGGTAGGGCGGACGCAGCAGGCTCCCGACATGCTCGACGCGCGCCGTGACCATCATGTTTCCAGCGTCCCACACCCGGTGCGGGCCAGGGTGAACCGCTCCGGGCATAGCGGACCTATGGCCTGCCTTGACACATCAGCCACGTCACCTCAGACTGCCCAGACATGGGCTCATACGAAACCACCGTCGGCATCCTCGAAGCAGAGCTCGGCGCCGTGCAGCGCACCTTCGCCGCACTGTCGGCCGACGAGTGGCGGCTGCCGACGAAACTGGTTCCGCTCGACCCCGACCTGCCTCGGTGGACGGTCTTTGAGCTAGCCGGGCACTTTGACATCTCCATCGGCCTGACCAGGATGCTGATCGACGGGCGGGACGCCAGTCAGCCGGCCAGGGACCGGACCAGCTTCTTCATCAACCCGCGGTCAGAGACGGCACCGGTCGTCTACGACTATGCCTACAAGATGGTCGAGGGCAAGTCGCCGGCCGATATGCCGGATGTCCTGCACGAGACCTTCTCCAGGACGCTCGCGGAGGCGCGTGCCGTTCCCGCCGACACGGTCGGGCCCGGCTATTTCGCGCCGATGCGGGTCGACGAGTTCGTAGCCAGCCGGATCGTAGAGGCGGTCGTGCACGGCGTCGACCTCACCCAGGCGCTCGGCCGTGGAACCATCGCCACGCCGGAGGGGATCGCCGCGACCGCCGCGATCCTCGACGACCTGCTGGCGCGCCGCACCATCGCCGGCCGGCCCGATGACCTGGCCGATGACCTGGCCTGGGTGCTCGCGGCGTCGGGACGGGCCGAGTCTGGCGACAACAGGCTGCCGCTGATCGGCTGACCGGGACCCGGCCGCGCCGCTCTCACCCGGTGTGCGCCCGGCCCGGTGTGCGCCCGGCCCGGGGTGCGCCCGTCCCGGGGTGCGCCCGTCCCGGGGTGCGCCGCCCCGGTATGCGCTCGGTCGGTGTCCGCTCGGTCGGTGTCCGCTCGGCCGGCTCGCCCGGCGCTCCTCGGCCGGCCTCGGCTCAGATCGCGCGCATCCGGTTGTTGCGGGCGCCGTGCTCCACCTCGGCCAGGCCGAGCGCTTCGAGAACCGGCGGCACGTAGTTGCCGAACCGGCCGCGCAGGCCCTTCTTCATGCCGTACCAGCCGCCCACCGGGTTGGCCGGCGAGCGTCCCCAGGCCTCGACCGTGCCGTCCTGCGCTGCCTTCTGCTCGTCCGCATTGCCCAGCGGCATCCAGTCGCCATGTTCCTTCAGCATGTTGTGCAGGTCCTCGATGCACCTGAGCTGATAGCGCAGCTGAGTCGTGCCGACCTGCACGACCAGGGCAGCAGGTTCTCCGGTCTCGTCGCGCCATGCCTCGAACTCTGACTTGCCCGGTGGCGTGGTGAGGATCCATGGATCCTCGGCTGTTCCGGTTCCTTCGACGTTGGCGGTCATCGTCGGCACTCCCTTCGCTTCGACCCTGGCGATTATGGCAGTCGATACCTGACATCTCTTGTCATGATTGCCGGCTATCTTCGGTCCGTGCGTGCCAGCCGGCTGGTCAGGTTGCTCGGATTGCTTCAGGCGCACGGCCGGATGACGGCGCGCCAGCTCGCCAGCGAGCTCGAGGTGTCGACCCGCACCATCCTGCGCGACATCGAGGCGCTCGGCAGCGCCGGGATTCCGGTCTACCCGATCCGCGGCTCGCAGGGCGGATTCGAGGTGCTCGGCGGATACCGCAGCGAGCTCTCGGTCGCTGAGCACAGGCTGGGTGACCGGTCGCCTCCCGCCGCCGGCGGGCGGCGCGCCCGGGTGCGCCTGTCGCCACGCGGTCGCAGGCTTGCCGCGCTGCTCGGCCGGCCGGCCGACGTCAGGATCCGGCGGAACGCTCCGCCCGCTCCGGGCCGCGAGGACTGGGTGCAGGCCTCGGTCCGGATCGAGTCGGTCGAGGAAGCAGTGCTCGACATGCTGGCACTGGGACCCGAGATCGAGGTGCTCCACCCGCCCGAGCTGCGCGATCAGCTGGGCCGGGCCGCGCTCAGGCTCGCGAAGCTAAATGCGGAGCTAAATATCGGGTGACAGCAGTTCGTGAATGCCTCGGCTCGGCCGCCTGCGACGCCGGCACAGCCCGTCATCGGCGGGCATTTGTCAGCGGCAGTCTGGCCGGCCCTCGGCGCGCCGGTTAGCCGCCCGCACGGTCTGGCTGCCGGACGGCTCCGTCTCCGCGCGGGGTAGCAGCCTCTGCGACTGACTACTGAAAGTATCGACAAGGTAACAGAGTGCTGAAGATGGGTAGGTCCGGGAGGAGACGGCGCGTGACCTTCGCGGCACCCGGGGGACAGGAATCACACAGGCGATGCCGACATCGTTGCTCAGGGAGTCTTGGCGCCGCGTCGTCGCGGCGAGCGTGGCGGTCCTGCGGGACGCTGGCCGGGAGCGGGACGCTGGCCGGGAGCTGAGCAGCGGCCGGGAACGCCGGTTGTGAGCGTCTACGTGCGGCTGCGGGTGGCATCGGAGGCCTACGCGATCCCCGTGGAGCACGTTGTGCTGGTCGCCCGGTTCGGACAGGTGACCGTCGTTCCCGGATCGCGGCCTGAAATGCTCGGCGTGCTGAGCCTCCGCGGCCAGATCCTGCCGGTGGTCGACCTCGCTCTGCTGCTCGGAATCTCCAGCCCAGCGCCACCAGCCAGCCTGGTTGTCGCCGAGGCAGGAGGGCGGCAGGCATGCCTCGCGATCGACGAGGTGAGCGAGATAGGAGAGCTGCCAGACCCGACCGAGGAGACCGAGTCCGGCATGCTGGCCGGTGCCGCGCTGATCGGCGGCGAGCTGATCGGATTCATCGACGTCGCCAGCATCTTCGCAGCCCTCGACGCGCCAGCGGTGAGCGGCGCCGCGTGGCCGCCGGCGCACGGCGCCGACCGGCCGGTAGCTGGCAGTCCTGGCGGGATACGGCCGTGAGCGAATTCGACGCTGAGCTAGCCAACATCTTCCGTGATGAATCTGTACGACGGCTCGATGAGATGGACGCGGCGCTGCTGGCCATCGAATCAGGCGAGCCAGGTGCCGAGGCAATCGACTCGCTGTTCCGTAATGCGCACACCATCAAGGGCGCGGCCGGGATGGTCGGCTTCGACGACGTCCGCACGCTGGCCCACGCCGTCGAGGACGTTCTCGGCAGCGTCCGCGAGTCAGGGGTGTTCCCGCCAGAACTCGCCGCACCGCTGCTGCGCGCGACCGCCGTCCTGCGCGCTCAGGTCACCGGCGCCGGTGAGGTTGCCGACGACGACCTGCTCGACGATCTCGCGGCTGCCCTGGCGCCGCTCTCCGACCGCACGGCCGGCCCGCCCGGGGCTGGGCCGGCGGATCCTGCCGACGCAGGTGCGGCTGCGCGGACGTCGGCCGGGCCGCCGCCGGCTGCGCGGACGTCGGCCGGGC
>DATNIU010000252.1:0-24614 GCA_035604275.1 Streptosporangiaceae bacterium
GCGCGGCCGGCCGGCCGCGCACGGCGAGCCGGCCCCGCCGCCGCCCGGCCCGCCGTCGCCGCGGTGGGTGCCCTCGCCCGGGCGCCGCCCAGGCTGGTACCTGCCGAACTTCTTTCCCTTCCAGCCGGCGCTGAACTACGGCTACGCCCGGATGAACCCCGCCGAGCCGTGGCGCCAGCCGGTCGACGCGCCGGGCCCGCGGGCGAACCGGGCCGCGCTGACTCAGATCATGAGGCACTGGCTCGGTCTCGGCGTGGCCGGATTCCGGGTGGACCTGGCCAGCACGCTGGTGAAAGACGACCCTGGCTGGCGGGAGACCGCCGCGCTGTGGCGCCAGATCCGCGGCTGGCTTGAGTCCGCTTACCCGGACGCGGTGCTGATGTCGGAGTGGAACAGCCCGGCAACGGCGATACCGGCCGGATTCCATGCCGACTTCTACCTTCCGATCGGGCCTGAGCACGGTTCACTGCTGAACAACGGCGCTGGCATGGCCGTGCCTGGCGCCGCGCCGGCGGCCTGCTACTTCAGCGCTGACGGCGGCGGATCGGCTGAGCCGTTCCTGGCCGCCTGGCGCCGGGACATCGCCGCGGCGGGCGACAGCGGGCTGATCGCCTTGTTCTCCTCAGATCATGACTTCGCGAGGCTGGCCTGCGGCCCGAGGACGGCCGATCAGCTCGGAGGCGTTTTCGCGTTCCTGCTGACCTGGCCCGCGCTGCCCGGGATCGGCTGCGGTGACGAGATCGGCATGCGTTACCTCACCGGGCTGCCCGACAAGGAGGGCAGCCAGATCTGGCCGGGCTGGAACCGGGCGGGATCGCGGACGCCGATGCAATGGGACGACGGTCCGAACAGCGGATTCTCCCGCGCGCCGGCCGCGGCGCTATACCTGCCGGTCGACACCGATCCCGGCCGGCCGACGGTCGCGGCGCAGCGGGCCGACGACGGGTCGCTGCTGCACCAGGTCAGGCGGCTGATCGCGGTGCGCAGGCGGATCCCCGCGCTGCGCGCCGGGGGGACGGCCGAGGTGCTGAACGCCGGCTACCCGCTGGTATACATCCGGGGCGGCACCCATCTGGTGGTGATCAACCCGCGCCGGGACCCGGTGTCGTTCGCGCTGCCGCTGGCCGGCCAGCTCCGGGAGCGCCGTGCGAGGATCGATCCTGTCCTGGCTCACGGCGCGGCGGCTGTGCTGGCTCACGGCGCGGCGGCGGGCGGCGGCGAGATTCGCGCCGAAGGCTTCGGGTACGGGATATTCGCGCTTTCCGTGCCCGACGGCTGACGCGTGCCCGACGCGGCCGTGCCCGGGCAGCGGGCGAGAGCGAGGCGAGGAGATGGATAGCCGGTTTACCAGCGGCGCGCTCAGGGTGATGCAGGCCGCCGAGGAGGAGGCGAGAGCGCTGCGTCACGGCCGGGTCGGCTCCGAGCATCTCCTGCTCGGCCTGGTCCGGTCGGCCGACGGGGTGGCGGCGAGCGTGCTCAGCTCGCTGGGAGTCGGCCTGGACGCGGCCAGGGCGCAGGTCGAGCTGATGACGGGCCGGGGCATCCATCCGCCCGGGTTCGGCCAGCTCCCGCTGACGCCGCAGGCCAGGCAGGCGCTCAGGCTGGCGGCCGGCCATGCGCGGCGGCTCGGGGACTCCGGCATCGGCTCGGAGCATCTCCTGCTCGGCCTGATCCGGGACGGCGCGGGCGGCGCGGTTCACGTGCTCGCCCGGCTCGGGGCCAGCCCGTCCGCGGTACGTGACCGGTACGTGCAGCTGGCCGGGCTGAGCGGGGCCCCGGCGCGGTCGATCAGGGTGGCGGCCGGACCGCAGCTCGACCGCTACACCGACGGGATGCGCCGCGTGATCGCCCGTGCTCAGGATGAGGCGCGGATCCTCGGCCACCAGTACATCGGGACCGAGGACCTCCTGCTCGGCCTGGTCGGCACGGCCGGCGAGCCAGCGGCCGCGGTGCTCGAGTCGTTCGGGGTCAGCGCCGACGCGGTCAGGCAGCAGGCCGAGGAGGCGGCCGGTCATGCGCCGCAGCCGCTGCCGCCGGCCGGCCAGATCCCGTACTCGGCCGGGGCCAGGAGAGTGCTCGACCTGTCACTCCGCGAAGCTCCGCGCCGCCGTGACAGCTATATCGGGACCGAGCATCTCCTGCTGGCCCTGATCCGCGACGCCAGCAGCCGGGCGGTGCAGATACTCCTCCGGCTCGGCTGCGACCCGGCGGCCGTCAGGGACCGCCTGGCTAGCTAGTCCCCGTCAGCATCTCGGTGTCCGGCCGGACACCGATGCGGCGGCAAGGCGCATGGTCGGCAGCTCGAGGTAAATGGGAGTGAACGATGACGAGCAGGGAGCGCCGGTCTGGACCTGCTTCTCGCTGCGCCGAAGCTGGCAGATGATCTGGCCGTATTTGCGCGATTTCGGATGATTCATGGCTCGTGAACTGACCGGGGGAGCAACCGGGGGAGCACAGGGGAGGAGCTCAAGCGGCGGGCCGGGAGGGTCAGCGGCGCGGGGAAGCGACAGGATGGCGCGGCTCGGTGACGCGGGGAAGCCGCAGGATGGCGAGGCTCGGTGACGCCCGAGAAGCTGGGCAGGCCAGGGGAGCCGGGCGAGCCGGGTGAGACGGGGAGTTCGGCCGGCCGGGCGAGCGTGGGAGGCTGGCTTAGGCGCCGCCGACCGGCGGCCGGACTACCAGCCGGGAGCCGCCGTGCCCGTGTCCGCAGTGATCTTCGACTTCTTCGGGACCCTCACGCCGAGCACCCCGTCGCATGTCTGGGACGAGCACGCGGCACGGAGCGCGGCGCCGCTCGGCATCGCGCCGCCGGCCTGGCGCGCGGCGCTGCATGACTCGTTCGCCGAGCGGGTGACCGGACGGCTCGGCGACCTGCCGGCCACCTTCCGCGCGCTCGCCCGCCGCGCCGGGGCCGACCCGGGCGAGAAGGAGCTCGCCGCTGCCTGTGCCGCCAGGATGGCCGCGCAGCGAGAGCTGTTCGTCTTCCGTCCCGACGCTCTCGACGTGCTGGCCGAGCTGCGCGGACGGGGACTCAGGGTCGGCGTGCTGAGCGACTGCACCGTCGAGCTGGCCGAGACCTGGTCCGAGCTCCCGCTGTCCGCACTGGTGCACGCCCGGGTGCTCTCGTGCGAGGCGGGCAGGCGCAAGCCGGACCCGGAGCTGTTCCGCATGATCGCGGCCGAGCTCGGCGTCCGTCCGCAGGACTGCCTGTACGTCGGCGACGGCGGAGGATGCGAGCTGACCGGCGCATCCGGCTGCGGCATGCGGGCGGTGATGCTGCGGGCGGCGGACTGGCAGGAGAACGAGACCCACACCCGCGATGACGACTGGTCCGGCCCGGCGGTTCCGTCGCTGACCGCGGTCATGTCGCTGCTCGGGCCGTGAGCGCTCTCGATTCGCGCGGCCCGGCGAGGAAAGCTTTACTTAACATAATGCGCATTATCGGCTCAGGTTTGATCGGCTCAGGCTTGAGGTTTGCTGCCTTCAGCCGAAAGGGGCGGCAGGCGCCTGAGAATCTCCTGCAGGGTGCCCTTGACCTCGGCCATATCGGCCTTGAGGACCGCGACGTCGGCCTGCAGGCTCGTTATCTCAGCCTGCTGTCTGGCGAAGCCGGCCTTCAGGTCGCCGACGCCCTGCAGCAGCTGAGCCAGCTGGCGGGAATGCTTGTCCTGGGTTCGCTTGATCTTGGCCAAGTCAGCGCGCGTCTGGCTGAGGCTGTGGCTCAGCGCCTGGGCCTGGCCAGGGCCTGCCCAGGTCGCTAAGTGTTCTACCTGGAGTTCCAAGGCGTCCACGCGATCTTCGAGAGTTACCATGAGCCCGACGATAATCCGGGCCCCTCGACAGTCTGACTCAGTAAGGATGGCACCCGGCGCGGCCTGGCGCAGGAGTTCCTTGCGTGCCGTCCCGTGCCTTCGAGCCGCTAGTCGACCTCGGCCATCGCCTGGGCGAACTGCGCGGCATAGAGCCTGGCGTAGGCGCCTTCTGCGGCGAGCAGCTCGGAGTGCGTGCCGTGCTCGACGATCTGCCCGTCCTCCATCACCAGGATGAGGTCGGCGTCGCGGATGGTCGACAGCCGGTGCGCGATCACGAAGCTCGTCCGGCCGTGGCGCAGCCGGTTCATCGCCCGCTGGATCAGCACCTCGGTCCTGGTGTCCACCGAGCTGGTCGCCTCGTCCAGGATGAGGATCGCGGGCCGGGCCAGGAACGCGCGGGCGATCGTGATCAGCTGCTTCTCCCCCGTGCTGACATTCGAGCCCTCTTCATCTATGACCGTTTCGTAGCCATCTGGTAGCATTCGCACGAAACGATCGACGTAGGTGGCCCGGGCCGCCTCGACGATCTCCTCGCGTGACGGGGAATCGGCGCCGTAGGCGATGTTGTCGGCGATCGTGCCGCCGAACAGCCAGGCGTCCTGCAGCACCATCCCGGTCAGCGACCGCAGCTCGCTGCGGCCCATGGCCGCGATGTCGACGCCGTCGAGCAGGATCTTGCCGCCGCTGACCTCGTAGAACCGCATCAGCAGGTTCACCAGCGTGGTCTTGCCCGCGCCAGTCGGCCCGACGATCGCCACGGTCTGGCCGGGCTCGACGGACAGCGACAGGTGGTCGATCAGCGGCACGTCGGGGAAGTACCTGAACGACACGTCCCGGAACTCGACCTGTCCGCGTACCTCGGCCGGCCGGGCCGGCCCGGCCGGATCGGGCCCCTGCTCGTCGGCATCCAGCAGCGCGAACACCCGCTCGGCCGACGCCACGCCGGACTGCAGCAGGTTCGCCATGCTCGCCACCTGCGTCAGCGGCTGGCTGAACTGCCGCGAGTACTGGATGAACGCCTGCACGTCGCCGAGCGACAGCGCGCCCGACGCGACCCGCAGCGCTCCGACGACCGCCACAAGGACGTAATTGATGTTCCCGATGAACATCATGGCCGGCTGGATGGTGCCGGAGATGAACTGGGCGCGGAAGCTGGACTGGAACAGCTTCTCGTTGTGCTCGGTGAAGGTCGCCATGGACGCCTCGCTCTGGCCGAAGACCTTGACCAGCGAGTGCCCGGTGAAGTTCTCCTCGATGTGGCCGTTGAGCTTGCCGGTCGTCGACCACTGCCGGATGAACTGCGGCTGCGCCCGCTTGCCGATCTGCGCCACGATGAAGATCGAGGCCGGCACCGTCACCAGGGCGATCAGCGCCAGCAGCCACGAGATCCAGAACATCGCCGCCAGCACGCCCACGATCGTCAGCAGCGACGTCACCACCTGGCTCAGCGTCTGCTGGAGCGACTGGGCCAGGTTGTCGATGTCGTTGGTGACCCGGCTGAGGATCTCGCCGCGCGGCTGCCGGTCGAAGTACGCCAGCGGCAGCCTGGACAGCTTGGCCTGGACCTGCTCGCGCATGGTGAAGACCGAGCGCTGCACCATGGTGGCGACCACCCGGCCCTGGAACACCCCGCACACCGCGGCCGCGGCGTAGACCAGTGCCACGAGCGCGAGCACCCGGCCGACCTGCGCGAAGTCGACGCCCTGGCCAGGCACCAGGTGCATCGCGCTCAGCATCGCGGCCTGCTTGCCGTTGCCCTCGGCGCGGAGCCTGGCGACCATCTCCGCCTGGGTGACCCCGGGCGGGATCCTGCTGCTGATCACGCCGGTGAAGATCAGGTTCGTGACATTGCCCAGGATCTTCGGCCCGAGCACCGAGAACGTCACGCTGGTGACGCCGAGCAGCAGGCCCGCCACGATCAGCGGGCGCTGCGGCGACAGCATCCGCAGCAGCCGGCCGCTCGAGGCGCGGAAGTTCAGCGCCTTCTCCACCGGCATGCCGCCCATGAACGCGGCCGGCCCGCGACCGTGACCCGGCCCGACCCCGGCGGCCGGTCCAGGGCCGCGGCGCGGCGTCGGCCGCTCCCCCGGCCCCTGCTGCACGTCCGGCCCGTGCACGTCCTGACCCTGCGCGGCCCGGTCGCTCACCTCGGAGCTCATGCCGCCGCCTCCTGCTCGGTGAGCTGGGAGAGCACGATCTCCCGGTAGGTCTCGTCGGTCCGCATCAGCTCGTCATGGGTCCCGGCGGCGACGATCCGTCCCGCCTCGAGGACGATGATCCGGTCCGCGCGCCGGATGGTGGCGACCCGCTGGGCGACGATCACCACGGTGGCATCGGCCGTCTCGTGCGCCAGCGCGGCCCGCAGCGCCGCGTCGGTGGCGTAGTCCAGCGCCGAGAACGAGTCGTCGAACAGGTAGATCTCCGGGCGGTGCACCACGGCGCGGGCGATGGCGAGCCGCTGCCGCTGGCCGCCGGACACGTTCGTGCCGCCCTGGGCGATCTTGGCGTCCAGGCCGCCCTGCATCTGGGCGACGAAGTCACGCGCCTGGGCGATCTCGAGCGCCCGCCACAGCTCGGCGTCGGTCGCGTCCGGGCGGCCGTACCGCAGGTTCGAGGCGACCGTGCCGGAGAACAGGTACGGCTTCTGCGGCACCAGGCCGATCACGTCGGAGAGCACGGCGGGGTCGAGCTCCCTGACATCGACCCCGTCGACGAGCACGGCGCCGCCGGTCGCGTCGAAGAGCCGCGGGATCAGGTTGATCAGGGTCGTCTTGCCACTGCCGGTGCCGCCGATGATGGCCGTGACCTGGCCGGGCAGAGCATCCAGGCTGATGTCGCACAGCACGGGCTGCTGCGCCCCCGGGTAGTGGAAGTCCACGTTGCGCAGTTCCAGATGGCCGCGCGCGGCCCGGATGCTGACCGGGCTGGCGGGCGGCGCCACGTCGGACTCGGTGTCGAGCACCTCGACGATCCGCTCGGCGCAGACCTCGGCCCGCGGCACCATCACGAACATGAAGGTCGCCATCATCACCGACATCAGGATCTGCATCAGGTAGGTGAGGAACGCGGTCAGCGCCCCGATCTGCATGTTGCCGCTGGCCACCAGGTGCCCGCCGAACCACAGCACCGCGACGGACGAGAGGTTCAGCACCAGCATGACCGACGGGAACATCAGCGCCATCAGCCTGCCGGTGCCCAGCGACACGTTGAACAGCTGGGTGTTCGTTCCCGCGAACCTGTCCCGCTCGTGCAGGTCCCTGACGAAGGCCCTGATCACCCGCACGCCGGTGATCTGCTCGCGCAGCACGCGGTTGATCTCGTCGATCCGCACCTGCATCTGCCGGAACAGCGGCCGCATCCTGGAGATGACCAGGCCGACGATGATGCCGAGCGCCGGAACGGCGACGAGCAGCAGCGCGGACAGCCGGACGTCCTGGTACAGCGCCAGGATGATGCCGCCCACGCACATGATCGGCGCCATCACCATCAGCGTGAAGGTCATCAGCGCCAGCATCTGCACCTGCTGGATGTCGTTGGTGTTCCTGGTGATCAGCGACGGCGTGCCGAAATGGCCGACCTCGCGGGCCGAGTAGTCCTGGACCCGGCTGAAGACCGCGAGGCGCATGTCCCGTCCGAGCGCCATCGCGGTGCGGGCGCCGAAGTACACCGCCCCGACCGAGCAGACGACCTGCACCAGCGTCACCGCGATCATCATCCCGCCGGTCCGCAGGATGTAGTGCGTGTTGCCGGTGATCACGCCGTTGTCGATGATGTCGGCGTTCAGGGTCGGCAGGTACAGGGTCGCCAGGGTCTGCACGAGCTGGAGCACCACGACGAGCTGCACCGTCCCGCGGTAGGGGCGCAGATACGTGCGGAGCAGTCGGATCAGCACGGGTACTCGCTCACTGGTCGAAGGCGGTCGGGGAGTTATGCCAGGCTAGGAGACGGCCTGGCTCACGGGAAAGTCGTTAAGCGGGCAGCGGACACCTCACTCCGGCTCGGCGCTGGCCTGCCGAGCGCGGTCCCGCCGGGTGCCAGCGCGCGCTCGGCGATCTGGCCGAGCGCGAGCTGGCCGAGCGCGAGCCGGATCAGCGGCGCGAGGGCGACAGGCGGATCGGCGAGCAGCCATCGTTCCATCGCGACCTGCGTGGCGGCTGTTACGGCACCAGCTATGACCTGCGAGAACATGTCTGTCCTCGGATCCGCGCCGGTCCGGTCGGCGATCGCGGCGGCAAGGGCGTGCTGGGTCACGTACTGGGTTTTCAGGTACTCGCCCTGCAGTGCGGGCGAGGAGATCACCAGCCGGACGCCGTCGATCCAGTCCTTGCCTGGCGCCTGCTCGGCGGCCGCGTACTGCTGCAGCACGGCCCGGGTGATCGCCTCCCCGAGCGGCTCGTCCGCTGGCCGCTCCCGCAGCGCCGCTCCCGCCTGCCGGCCCCGGTCCATCGCCAGCGTGCAGATCGCCTCGTACTTGCTGCTGAAATAGTTGCTGAACGTGCGCGCCGAGACCCCGGCAGCCGCCGCGATCTCCTCGACCAGCACGTTGTCCAGGCCGCGCTCGACGGCCAGGCGCATCGCGGCGATGCCGATGGCGCGCCGGGTGGCCAGCTTCTTGCGCTCGCGCAGGCCCGCGGGCTCGCACCGATCGGCCGCCAGCTCACCAGGCATGGCTTCGACAGTACTCGCGAAGTTTCTCGTTACGCAAATTTTCTCATTCTGCAATTTTCTTTCACGGACTGTCCGGCCGCATCGAGCCCCGCACCCGAGCCGTCGCGGGGCCGGCCGGCGGTGAGCACGCCGGGCGGGTGGCATGGCCCTCGGCCGGTGCTCCGCACTGTGCCTGCTCGCGCCCGCGCCGGGCGGGTGGCATGGCCCTCGGCCGGTGCTCCGCACGGTGCCTGCTCGCGCCCGCCCGCGCCGATTTCGCCCTCGGCCGGCTGCGCCGCACCTCGCTCCGAACCGCGCCCGCCACGCCCATGTCGAATTTCTGCTAGACCAGGACCGGTGCGCGGAACCATGCTGGCTGAATGCACGAGGACACCGAGCGCTGCGTGCGGGCGGTCCAGTCGAAGGACTCCAGGTTCGACGGATGGTTCTTCACGGCCGTGCTGACGACCGGGATTTACTGCAGGCCGAGCTGCCCGGCCGTGCCGCCCAAGCCGGAGAACATGCGCTTCTTCGCCAGCGCGGCCGCGGCACAGCAGGCTGGTTTCCGCGCCTGCAAGCGATGCAGGCCCGATGCGAGCCCCGGGTCGCCGGAGTGGAACGAGCGGGCTGACCTGGTGGCGCGGGCGATGCGGTTCATCGCCGATGGCGTGGTCGACCGCGACGGCGTGCCCGGCCTCGCCGCCCGGCTCGGGTACAGCGTCCGGCAGGTCGAGCGGCAGCTGCTGGCCGAGCTCGGGGCCGGACCGCTTGCCCTGGCGCGTGCCCAGCGAGCGCAGACCGCCCGGCTGCTGATCGAGACGACCGCGCTGCCGATGAGCGACATCGCCTTCGCGGCCGGCTTCCCCAGCATCAGGACATTCAACGACACGGTGCTCGACGTGTTCGCCCTGCCGCCGACCGAGCTGCGCCGCCGGGCGTCGGGCAGGCGCGCGGCGGCGGAGAGCGGCGCCAGGCCGGCGGCTGGCGTCCGGTCTTTTGGCGCCCGGTCGTTCGGCGTTCAGTCGTTCGGCGCGCTCCCGCTCAGGCTGCCGTTCCGTGCGCCGATGTGCCCGGACAACCTGTTCGGCCACCTGGCGGCGACGGCCATTCCCGGCGTCGAGGAGTGGCGCGACGGCGCCTACCGCCGCACGCTCCGGCTGCCGCACGGGCCCGGTGTCGTGTCGCTGCGGCCCGGCACCGAGTACATCGCCTGCCAGCTGGCCCTGACCGACCTGCGCGATCTGGCGATGGCGATCAGCCGGTGCCGGCGGCTGCTTGACCTCGATGCCGACCCGGTGGCGATCTGCGAGCAGCTGAGCACCGACCCGGTGCTCGCGCCGCTGGTCGGCAAGGCGCCTGGCCGCCGGATACCGCGCACGGTGGACGGGGCCGAGTTCGCCGTCCGGGCCGTGCTCGGCCAGCAGGTGTCCACCGCCGCTGCCAGGACGCACGGCGCACGCCTGGCGCGGCACTACGGTGAACGGATCGAGGATCCCGCGGGCGGACTGACCCGGCTGTTCCCCGCCATGGCCGCGCTCGCGGCCGGCGACGATGACGGCTCTGCCGCGGGCGTGCTGGCCGGGGCGGCTGGCTCTGCCGCGGACCTGCGGTCAGGCCAGCGCCCGGAACGATCCGGCCAGCACCCGGTCGCGCTCCCCCGTGCCAGGCGGCAGACGCTGCTCTCCCTGGCGCGCGCCCTGGCCGACGGGGAGATCGATCTCGGCGCCGGCGCCGACTGGCAGCGGGCCAGGAGCCAGCTGTCCGCCGTGCCCGGGCTCGGCCCGTGGAGCGTCGAGCTGATCGCGATGCGCGGCCTGGGCGACCCTGACGCCTTCACGCCCAGCGACCTCGGAGTCAGGCGGGCCGCCAGAGAGCTGGGCCTGCCCGTCTCGCCCGCAGCCCTGACCAGGCGCGCGGCCTCGTGGCGCCCGTGGCGCGGCTACGCCGTGCAGTACCTGTGGGCGACCTCGGACCACGCCATCAACCGCCTCCCGGCATGATGAGAGTAAGGAATACAGATGATCATCCGCACACCCGTCCGGCACCGGTCGTACACGGTGCTGGACAGCCCGATCGGCCCGCTGACGCTGGTAGCCGACGACGACGCGCTGGTCGGCCTCTACATGGACGTGCCGGGGCGCGGGCCTGAGCCGGCCACCCTCGGCGAGCCCGTCTCGGCCGGGGACGCCGAGGACGCCGAGCCCGCCCTTCCCGGCGACTCCGCCGACTCCGGCGACTCCGCCGACTCCGGCGACTCCGCCGGGGCTGGCCAGGTGCTCGCCGCCGCGGCCCGCCAGCTTCAGGCCTATTTCGCCGGCCGGCTCACCGGATTCGACCTGCCGCTGGCCCTGGACGGCACGCAGTTCCAGCGCGCCGTCTGGGCCGCCCTGCAGGCCATCCCGTATGGCGAGACGATCTCCTACGGCCAGCTCGCCGACCGGATCGGGCAGCCGTCGGCGTCGCGTGCCGTGGGCCTGGCCAACGGCAGGAACCCGGTCTCCATCGTCGTGCCGTGCCACCGCGTGGTGGGCGCCGACGGCAGCCTGACCGGCTACGGCGGCGGCCTGGACCGCAAGCGGTACCTGCTCGCGCTCGAGCAGCGGGTCAGCGGCCAGACTCTTGCCTGACCGGTGCACGGGCCGGCCGCAGGTCAATTCGGACCGCGGCCGGCCCGGCGCGGCCAGCCATCGCCGCCGCGCTGCGGGACGCCCGCCTGGCCGGTGCGCTCGTCGCCGCCGGCCGCCAGGCCGCCGGCCTGCCCGCGGCGGGTCAGCCATTGCCGGCACATCGGTATGCGATTGCGATCTGTTTGGCCGCATTATTGGGTTATCGTGTCAGCATCCCAGGAGAAACAACTCTTTAGGCAGCGCCTGGGCGGAAGCTTGGTCGACATGGTGGAGCACGCTCTTCGCGGCAATTTAAGCGGCGAGCCGAACGCATTCATCGGCCGCGAGCGAGAGCTGAGCGAGCTGCTCAGGATCGCTCCGGCGGCGCGCGCGCTGACCCTCTGCGGCGCGGGCGGCATCGGGAAGACGCGGCTGGCCGTGCGGATGCTCGCCGCGCTTGCCGATGACTTCCCCGACGGCGTGTGGTTCGTGGAGTTCGCCGACCTGCAGCAGCCCGATCTGGTCGAGTCCCGGATCGCGTCGGTGATCGGGGTGACCGAGGAGCCGGGGCGGCCGCTGATCGAGACGCTGGCCGACGTGCTCAGGCCGAGGCAGATGCTGCTCGCGCTGGACAACTGCGAGCACCTGATCGACTCGTGCGCACGCGTCTGCCAGCGCCTGCTCGCCAGCTCGCCCGGCCTGCGGGTGATCGTGACCAGCCGGGAGCCGCTGCGGGTAGCCGCGGAGACGGTGTGGCAGGTGCCACCGCTCTGGCTGCCCGCGGCCGGCGCCGACAGCGATGAGCTGCTCCGCTCCGACGCGATCCGGCTGTTCGCCGACCGGGCGGCTGCCGCCCGCGCGAGCTATGCGGTGGACACCGGCGACCCGGGGATCAGCCTCCTGGCCGCCGTCTGCCGGGTCCTTGACGGCCTGCCGCTGGCCATCGAGCTGGCCGCCGCCTGGGTCAGGGTGCTCTCGATCGAGCAGATCGCCGCCCGCCTCGATGACCGGTTCCGGCTGCTCAGATCGGGCGAGCGGACCGTGCAGCCCCGCCAGAGAACGCTGCGCGCCACCATCGACTGGAGCCACAACCTGCTCACCAGGCGGGAACAGGTCCTGCTGCGGCGGCTGTCGGCCTTCGCCGGGTGGTCGCTCGAGATGGCTGAGCAGCTCTGCGGCGACGATGACCTGCCCGCCCGGCAGGTCATCGACCTGCTCATCGCGCTGGCCGACAAGTCGCTGGTCGTGGTCGAGACCGATGCTCACGGCGAGACCCGGCACCGGATGCTGGACACCATCCGCGCCTACGCGGCGTCGCGGCTGGCCGACGCCGGCGAGTCGGTCATGATGCAGGACAGGCTGCGTGACTACGCCGTCGGCGAGGTCGAGCACCTGGCCCGGATCGGAATGGCACTGATCCGGGCGCCGTGGTCGGCGAGGCTGGTGGCCTTCCGCCGGTTCGAGGCCGAGGCGGGGAACCTCAGGCAGGTGCTCAGCCGCTGCGTCGACGAGAATGACGCCGAGACCGGAATGCGGATCTGCGCGGCGATGCGGCCGATCTGGATCGTCCACGGATCGTTCGCCGAGGGCGCCGAGTGGTTCGACGCGTTTCTCGGCCTGGACGCCCCCGGGGTGCCGCCCGGCATGCGCGGTGCGGCGCTGATCGGCCGGGCGCAGCTCGCGCTGGCCGCCGACCCGGACGCGGCGCGCGATGGCGCGCAGGCCGGGCTCGCGCTCTGCCGGGCGGCGGGCGAGGGATTCTGGATCTCCACGGCGCTCAATCTGCTGGCGGAGATCGCGCTGCACGCGGGCCGGCTCGACGAGTCGGCAGCCGCCGCGGACGAGGCGATCGGAGTCTCCAGGCAGGCCGGCGACCCCTGGAACGAGGGCTACGCGCTGGGCACGGCCGGCGCGGTCGCCGCACTCCGCGGCGACCTGGCAGAGGCCAGGCGCCTGGCCGAGATGGCGCTGGCGGTGATGCGCGACATCGACCAGCAGTGGGGGGTCGCCAGGACCCTGCTCGGCCTCGGCGATCTCGCCAGGCTGACCGGCGAGCCTGACGTCGCGCTCCGGCGCTACACAGAGGCGCTGGCCATCCTGCGCGAGGTCGATGCCCGGCCGGAGATAGCCCGCTGCCTGGCCGGACTTGGCAGGATCGCGATGGGCCAGGGCGACCTGGCGCTCGCCAGGCAGCAGCTGGCGGAGAGCATCGACCTGAGCCAGTCGGCCGGCAGCCGGATCGGGGTGATCAGGGCGCTGGACAGCTTCGCCGCCCTCGCCGTCAAGGAGGGCAGGCCCGAGCGCGCGGTGCGGCTGGCCGCGGCCGCCGAGGCTCTTCGCGCGGCCGCGCATCTGCCGCCCGCGTCCGCCGGCCGGACGCAGCGCATCCTGGATGCCGGCGCGGGCCTCGGCGAGGAGGCCGTCGGGCAGCTGTGGGCCGCCGGATCGGAGCTGACCAGCGCCGCCGCGGTGGAGCTGGCCCTCGACGGCCCGCTGCTGACGCCCGAGGACGCCGCGGTCCGCGAGAGCAACGGACGGGTCAGGCTGACCGAGCGGGAGCGGCAGATCGTGGCGCTGATCGCCCGAGGCTGCAGCAACAAGGTGATCGCCGAGGAGCTCTTCATCAGCCCGGCTACGGCGGCCCGGCATGTCGCCAACATCATGGGCAAGCTCGGGTTCACCTCACGCGCCCAGATCGCCGTGTGGGCACAGCGCCCCGGGGCGCGTGCCCACGGCCAGCGGCCGGGTCCTCGGGATCGCCCGTCGCGGCGGGCCGCGCAAAATACCTGAGCAACGGGCCATCGCCGGCTGACAGAGCGCGGGCAGCGGGCCGTCGCCTGCGCCCGGTCGGTGTCGCGAACCGGTCAGCTCCGGGCTCGGATGGCCGCAGCGGGTGCGGGGGTGCATCAACCCCAGGTCGCGGGCTACTCCGGGTCGAACAGCGCGCTGACCGACTCTCCCTCGTGGATCCGCCTGATGGCCTCGGCGAGGGCCGCTGCCAGCGAGATGACGTGGAGCTTCGACTCCTGTCCGGCCTCCGGGATCGGCACCGTGTTGGTGCAGACGATCTCGAGTACCTCCGGCCAGGCGGCGATCCGCTTCAGCGCCCCGTCGCAGAACAGGCCGTGCGTGCACGCGATCCGCACCGAGCGGGCGCCGTGCTCGCGCAGCCTGCCGAGCAGCTCGATGGTCGTGGTCCCCCTGGCGATCTCGTCGTCGAGCACGATCACGTCGCGCCCGGCGACGTCGCCGATGATCGAGGTGATCGTCACCCGCTCGTCGCTGTGCCGCTCCTTGGCGCCGGCCGCGACCGGCAGCCCGAGCATCCTGGCCAGCGCTGCCGCCTGCTTGGCGTTGCCCAGGTCAGGCGAGACGACAACCGCGCCGGACAGGTCCCGGCCGCGGAAATGGGTAGCGATCTCCCGCAGCGCGTGCAGGTGGTCGACCGGGATCGAGAAGAACCCGTGCACCTGAGGAGCGTGCAGCGTCATCGTCAGCACCCGGCTGGCGCCGGCCGTGACCAGCAGGTCGGCGACCAGCCGGCCGCCGATCGAGACCCGCGGCATGCTTTTCTTGTCCGAGCGGGCGTAGGCGTAGTGCGGGATCACCGCCGTCACCCTGGCCGCCGAGGCCCCTCGCGCCGCGTCCAGCATCAGCAGCAGCTCGACCAGGTGCTCCTGCACCGGCGCGGCCAGCGGCTGGATCAGGAAGACGTCCCGCTCCCGGCAGTTCGACTGCAGCTGAACCTCAAGGCAGTCGTTGGCGAACCGCCGTACCCGGGACTGCCGCAGAGGCACTCCAAGCTGGGCGCAGATCTCCGCCGCCAGTCTCGGGTGGGCGCTGCCGCTGAAGACCGCGATCTCATGCACAGGCTCAGGCTAAGTGCTCCGGGCGCGGCACTCGGGCGGATGGGCTCACCTCATGCCGTGAGCGCGGTCACAAGTCCGTCGACGTACCTGCTGAGCAGCTCGCCGCTGGCGTCGTGGGTTGGATTGACCTCCGTCAGGACCAGCCCGGCGAAGGACGGATGCGCGCGCAGCGCGCGCAGGCAGGACACGACGTGCGCGAGCAGGACGCCAGAGCCGTAGTGCGGGAAATTGCCCAGCGGCAGGTCGCCAGAGTCGATGACGTCCACGTCGAGATGGACCACAACCTGGCCGCTGGCAGCCGTAATCGCCGCAAGCGCCCCGGCGGCGGCCGCGACCGGATCGCGGATCAGCACCGGCGCCTCCTGGAAGCTCACGCCAGCCTCGGCAAGGTATTTCCTGCCCGCCGCGCCGGTTTCCCGCGGGTCGGGTCCGACGATGGCCAGCCGGGCCGGGTCAAGCAGCGGGACGGTGTCGGCGAGCCCGGTCAGCTCGGGCGCTCCCCGGCCGAGCAGGTGCGAGATCCCCATCGAGTCGAAGATGCCTGAGCTGTCGGACTCCGGGCCTGGCGTGCCAGGGACGCCAAGGTCGGCGTCGCCGTCGACGTAGATCAGGCCCACATCGGCATGTCGCCGCCGGAAGCCGGCGACGACGCCCAGCGTGATCGTGCAGTCGCCGCCGACGATCAGCGGGAGCTCCGAGCCGCCGAGCTCAGCGACCGCGTCCGCCACCTGCCTGGCGACGGCGGCCACCGCCGGAAGATTGCGCGCTCCCGGATGCTCGCGGTCGACCGCGAACGCCGCTCCGGGCAGGTTCCCGGCGTCCCGGACTGACTCCCCCGCCGCTCTGAGCCGCTCAAGCAGGCCGGCCGCGCGCAGCGCGTCCGGTGCCCGCTCCTGGCCCCCGTGGTGGGCTCCGGCACTGCTCGGGACCCCGATCATCACCCAGTCGCTCATCCCGGCTCCCTGGTTGGTTGCGTCACCAGCAATTGGCAGATGGTGGTAATGCAAGCGTACTGCCGCGGTCAGCCTGGCGCAACCTGCAACTGTCCTATGATGGTGACGCAAGATTCTTGGCCGAACGGGTGCCACCCCGCCGGTGCCGCCTCAGCACGCAGACTCGGGAGGCAGTGATGCCAGGAACCGGGCCGCAGGCCGGTCACGCGCCGTCGGCTGGCGCCGCCCCGGGCCGGCTGGAGGTCGTTCGCCTGTTCGTCAACACGCTCGATATCGAGCTCGGCACCGATGAGCTGCGCACGCCCGCAGCGCTGGCGGGCTGGCTGGCCGCGCATGGCCTGCTGCCCAGGAGCCGTGCGCACGATCAGGACGATCCACGCGCGGCACCCGCGTCCCGGCCGGCCGCTCTGCCGCCGCAGGCAGCCCAGGCGGACGTCGGGCAGGCGATCGCCCTTCGGGAGGCGCTGCGCGGGGTGCTCCGCTCGCACGTGGGGACGGGCGCGCCCATGGTCGTGCCGGAGGCCATGGGCGTGCCGGGGACCGCGGTCGTGCCGGATGCCGCGGCCGCCGACGGTCCGGCCGCCGAACTGAGCCGGATCGCCGGAGCCCTCCCGGTCCGCCTCGTGGCGGGCCATGACGGTGAGCTGGCTGCTGCTCCGGCCGGCACGGGTCCGCCTGCCGCCCTGGCCGGGCTCCTGCTGATCGCCGCTGAGGCCGCCGTCGCCGGCACCTGGTCCAGGCTGAAGGTGTGCAGCGCCGACGACTGCCGGTGGGCCTTCTATGACCGATCCCCTACCAGGAACGGCTGCTGGTGCAGCATGGCGGTCTGCGGATCCCGTGCCAAGTCGCGCGCCTACCGGCGGCGTGCGGCGGCCCGGCGGTAATGCATGCTGGCGCCGGCGGCCGGTCATAGCCGGAGCCGCGCGAGCGGACTGGTCACGCGTCGGCCGATCAGCCAGACGCCCCGCGCAGCAAGCGGCGCCGGCCGCGGCTATCGGGATCGCGGCGGCAAAGCCCTGGAACAGCCGGGCCGGCGGGTCCGGGCTGGCGGCCTGGCATGCGGGCGGCTAGGCGTGCGGGACCGGCTGATCGGGCGGCAGGTGCAGCCGCCTCCTGATCTCCTGCTGGATCGCCTCCCGGTCCGGCCGCGCGTCGATTGTCACGACGTACTCCTTGCGGCGGAAGATGTCGAGCACCGGATTGGTCTTCTCGTGGTACTCGCTCAGCCTGACGGCCAGCGCCTGCTCGGTGTCGTCCTCCCGGGTGACAAGCTCGCCGCCGCAGGCGTCGCACTGCCCGGCTGTCTTGGGGCTGTTCGCGATCAGGTTGTAGTCCATGCCGCAGCCCGAGCAGAGCCGCCTGGCCATCACCCGGCGGTGAACCTCGCTGTCCGGCAGGTCGAGGTGAATCACGCCGTCGATGTCGTAGCTCTCGAGGAAGAACTCGGCCTGGCGCTCGTTGCGCGGGAAGCCGTCGATGATGAACCCGTAGTTCCAGTCGTGCTGGCCGAGCCGGTCGGACACGACCCCATCGACCAGGTCGTCGCCGACCAGCAGGCCGGCCGCCATCGTGCGCCTGACCTGGGCTCCCAGCTTGGTATGGTTCTGGACGTTCCAGCGGAGGATGTCGCCGACGGCGATGTGCACCAGATCCAGGTCCGCCGCGAGCAGGCCGGCCTGGGTGCCCTTGCCGCTCCCCTGTACTCCCATGATGACGTATTTCCGCACGCTGCGACCGTACCCTCAGCCGCCCGCTGCGACCACGATCAGGGAGCGGGGATCTGGCGGCGAGCGCCCGGCTGCCCGAAGCTGAGCGGCGGGCCAGCGTCGGCGGGCCGCGGCTCTCAGCCGGGCGACTTGGATGCCTCGGCGGCGGCGCCGAGGGCGAACTGGCGCTCGCACCTGCGCCGCAGCCTCGGGTCGAGGGAGGTCCTGATCAACGGCCAGTCCTGGCGGAGCAGGGCGGCGTTCAGGAAGCGGGCGACGTCGTTGCGCCTTCCCTGGCTCAGCACGAGGCGGTACATGCCGCGCCTGGTCCGGTCATCGCTGACGTCGAACTCCCGCATTCCCGGCCAGGACAGGTGCCTGGGCAGCATGACGATTCCCCTGGCCGGGCCGCGCAGCTCGTCGATCCGGCCGGGCAGGCGGCTGGTCAGCCCGAACCGGCCGGGCAGGAGATCTGCTAGAGGCATGCGCCGATTATTGCCGACTCTGGCCCTCCTGCCAGGCATGACGCGCTGAGACCGGGTCGGCATGCGCGGTCGCCGAGGCGCTCGCGACGGGCACGGCATTGCCAGCGCTAGGCTCTGAGCATGTCCGACGCACCGGCCACGCCGCGATGGCGGGTCCTGCTCACCCCGAGATGGGTCAGCTGGCACCTGTTCGCCGTGCTCGCGGTCGTCGGGATGATGTGGCTCGGGGACTGGCAATTCCGTCGCGCCGAATTGGGCAACACGCTGAGCTGGGCCTACACCTTCGAGTGGCCGATCTTCGCGGTGTTCGGAGTCGTCTTCTGGATCAAGACAATCCGCGACGAGCTCAAGCCGTCCGCGGCGGGCGGGGCGCAGTCGGCCGGGGTCCAGCTTCCGGCCGGGGTCGGCTCGGCCGCCGGGGCAAGACCGGGCCCGGCCGGAGCGGATGACGGCGATGGCGACGATCCGGCCGACACCGAGGCGGCAAGCACCGAGCTTGCGGAGTACAACGCCTACCTGGCCAGGCTGAACTCCGAAGCCAGAGGTCACGGCCGGTGGCACGGATTCCGCTAGCTGGCGGCAGGCTGGCGAGAGGGCGGCCGGGACGCGGGCAGACCGCCGAGACGGCAGCATGATGGGCATCCCGGCCGCCGGGCAGGCGAAGGGCCGGGCAGAGCGGCGAGCCGGCGGCTGGCCAGGCGTGAGGAGGATCAGGTGGACGCCGACAAGATCAGTATCGTGGTGCGGGCCTACCGGTTCATGGCCTACCTGACCGGCACCATGCTGATCATCTTGTGCTTCGCCGGAATCCCGCTCCAGGTCTTCGGCCACAATCCGGTGATCGCCAAGTACGTCGGCACCGCGCACGGGGTGCTCTACATGATCTACCTGGTCGTGGCCTTCGCGATGACCCGGATGGTGCGGATGAAGGCCGCCAGCCCTGGCACCGTCATCGTGCTGGCTGCGGGCACGATCCCGATCCTGACGTTCGTGGTCGAACGATGGGTGACCCGCCGGTACATCGAACCCGCGCTCGGAACTGGAACCGTGCCCGCCGCGCCCGCGCCCGCCGGCCGGTGAGCCAGCAGTATTTCGCCGATCAGCCCGCCGCGGCGCACCGGCCAGGCTTGGTGCACGTGATCCTGCCCGACGTGCACCTGGAACTGCGGACCGACTCGGGCACGTTCTCGCCCGGGCGGCTCGATCCAGGCACCCGGCTGCTGCTTGACGTGGCGCCGGAACCGCCGGAGCGGGGGGACCTGCTCGACCTCGGCTGCGGGTACGGGCCGCTCGCCCTGGTGCTCGCTGCCCGCTCGCCCGCGGCCAGGGTCTGGGCGGTGGACGTCAACCAGCGGGCACTGGCGCTGACCGCGGCCAACGCTGCCCTGGCCGGCCTGCCCAACGTCAGCTGCGCGGCACCCGACGACAGCGCGCTGCCCGGTGTCTTCGACGTGATCTGGTCGAATCCGCCGATCAGGATCGGCAAGAGCGCCCTGCATCAGCTGCTCGGCAGCTGGCTGCCGCGGCTGGCGGACGGCGCCGCCGCCTATCTCGTCGTGCAGCGGAACCTCGGATCCGACTCGCTTCAGCGCTGGCTGGCCGACTGCGGCTGGACCGCCGAGCGGATCGCCGCCCAGGCCGGCTACCGGGTGCTGCGGGTGACCGGCCTGGCCGCCGGGGCGGCCAGGTGAATTCTCAGCTCGGCCCGACCGACGTCAAGCGGCTGAACAGGTCCTGGCGGCGGGTCACGAGCGCCAGGCTCTGCCTGCTGCTCGAGTCGGTGAGCCAGCCATTCAACGTCGGATCGATCATCAGGACCGCGGCCGCGTTCGGCGCGGATCACATCTGGCTCTGCGGCGACACGGCCGACCCGGCGCATCCGTCGGCGCGCAAGACCGCGCTGGGAGCCGACCGGTACCTGTCGTTCGAGCGGCTGCCCGTGACGGCCGCCGCCGCCGCGGTCAAGGCCGCCGGGCTGCGACTGGTGGCGGTCGAGCTCGCCGCCGGGGCGGTGCCGGTGCATCAGGCCGAAATCGGCGGCGACATCTGCCTGGCGCTCGGCAATGAGGACCGCGGCTGCTCCCCCGCCCTGCTCGCCGCGGCGGATCTGGTCACCTACATTCCGCAGACCGGGCGGGTCGGGTCGCTGAACGTGGCGGCGGCCGCCGCGATCGCGCTGGCCGAGGCGCGGCGCAGGGAATGGGCTGCCCCTGGCGGCGCGACGGCGCCGACCGAGCCCGGGGCCGCATCGATCGAGCCGGGAGCGGGCGATGCACGCTGACTTTCTTGACCATCCGGTGCCGCACGCGTTCGCGCACCGAGGGGGCGCCGGGCACTTCCCCGAGAACTCCTGGCGGGCATTCGAGCACGCGGTCAAGCTCGGCTATGCCTACCTGGAGACCGACGCGCACGCGACCGCTGACGGCGTGCTGGTCGCCTTCCACGACAAGACGCTCGACCGGGTTACCGACCGGACCGGCGCGATCGCCGGGCTGCCAGCCAGCGAGGTCGCTGCCGCGCGAGTCGCCGGAACCGACCCGATCCCGCTGCTCGAGGATCTGCTCGGCGCCTGGCCTGACGTGCGCTTCAACATCGACGTGAAGGACGCGCCCGCGGCCCGGCCGCTGGCCGACCTGATCCGCAGGACGGCCGCATGGGACCGGGTCTGCATCACCTCGTTCTCGGCCACGCGCCTGCGGGCCATCCGCCGGCTGCTCGACCGGCCGGTCTGCCTGTCCACGTCGCGGGTCGGCGCCGCCGCGCTCAGGATCGGCGTGCCCCGCCGGATCCTCGCTCCCGCGTTCGGCCACGGCTGGGTGCGCTGCGCGCAGCTCCCGGTCAGCCTGGCCACAGCGCCGATCATCGGCCGGGCACACGCCGCCGGGCTGGCTGTCCACGTCTGGACGGTCAACGACGCCGCGGTCATGACCGCGCTGCTCGATCTGGGTGCGGACGGCATCATGACCGACCAGACCGAGACGCTGCGGGAGGTTCTGATCGGCCGTGGGCAGTGGCATCCGCGCGGCGTCAGCTAGCGCGACCTAGGGCAAACGGGCATCAGGCGGCTCTCAGCGCGGTTGGAAGACCTGCCTAGCGGGAATCTTGTTCACGTCTTCGCCGTTGACATGTAGGAACGCCAAGCGCCCGGGAGGCAGCAAACATATGGCCGAACGTGCACTTCGTGGTACCCGCCTTGGCGCCACGAGCTATGAGAACGACCGTAACACCGATCTGGCCCCGCGCCAGGAGGTTCCCTTCGATTGCCCGAAGGGTCACCGGTTCAGCGTGCCGTTCGCTGCCGAGGCGGAGGTTCCGTCGAAGTGGGAGTGCCGCATCTGCGGCGCGACCGCGGTGACCGCGACCGGCGACCAGGCGGCGGCGGCCAAGGCCAAGGTGCCGCGCAGCCACTGGGACATGCTGATGGAGCGGCGTACCATCGCCGATCTGGAAGAGGTGCTCGCCGAGCGGCTCGCCATCATCAGGGGGCAGCGCGGCGATGAGGGCGAGCAGCCGGCTTCGGTGCCGAGCCGCCAGCGCCGCAGCGCGTAGCACGCGGCGCCCGCGACAACGTCCGGGCTTAACCAGGTGCATACGTAGACCGCAGGACACCGACCCGGCCTGCGGTCTTCGTTATGGCGCCTGGTCCGGGGCCTTCGCTGGCCGTGCTCCGGCCCGCCGGCGCCTGCCCAGCCGTCCGGCCACGCCCCACTGGGCCACCCGCCAGAGCGCCTCGGCGACGATCGCCCGGCTCATCTTGCTGGCCCCGCGGGCTCGCTCGGTGAACGTGATCGGCACCTCGGCGATCGTGAAGCCTTCCTGGGCGGTGCGCACGGTCAGGTCGATCTGGAAGCAGTAGCCCTGGGACATGACCTCGTCCAGGCCGATGCCGCGCAGCGTGTCGGCGCGGTAGGCGCGATATCCCGCCGTGACGTCGTGGACGCCGATGCCCAGCATCAGCCGGGCGTAGACGTTGGCGCCGCGGGAGAGGAACTCGCGGGACCTCGGCCAGTTCACGGTGGTGCCGCCTGGTACGTACCGGGAGCCGATCACCAGGTCGGCGTCCTCCAGGGCGGCCAGCATGCTCGGCAGGTCCGCCGGGTCATGCGAGCCGTCGGCGTCGTGCTCGACCAGCACTCCGTAGCCCTTCTCGAGCGCCCAGCCGAACCCGGCGATGTAGGCCGCGCCGAGCCCGGCCTTGCCCTGCCGGTGCAGCACGTGGACATGCGAGTCGAGGGCGGTGAGCTTGTCGGCGATCTCGCCAGTGCCGTCCGGGCTGTTGTCATCGACCACGAGGATGTCGGCATCGGGGACGGCGGCCCTGATCCTGGTCACGATTGGTTCCAGGTTGTCGCGCTCGTTGTATGTCGGGATGATGACAGCCACCGGTCCCAGCGGGCCGGTGAGGCGCTCACGTGGAGTCAATCTTCCTGCCTAAAGGACGACTTGCCATTCGCTGGCACTCAAATCACAACGATGTCAGCCAGCTGTCAGGTTCCCTGCCGGTCTGGCGACGATCTGCCCGCATGTCCCAACCGCGGCAAGAGTAGCCGATGCCGCCGAGCCGCGCGTCCTGCCGCGCGTCCCGAGCCCTTCGCCCTGACCGCCGAGCACGGAAGGGGCCCGGCCGTCCTTCGGACCGAGGCGCGTCCCGTCGGCTACGGGCTCGCCCCTCGTTGTCTACTGGATGCCAGTGCCCCTCCCAGGTCCAGCACCGCTCAGCCGGAACCCAGGTGCGGCTCCCTCGAGGCGCTGCGCCCGGCCCGAGACTGCCCGTTGGCAATCTGAGCGGCACGGCACCGTCGGGGTCGGCGGTACGCCCCCGACCGGCTGACCCGGCGCTGGACTGGGCACGAAGATACCGCCGCTGCGGACCGTGTCAACTCCGGCGGCAGCTTGTGCCGGGGCGGGGTGCCGTCGGCGCCGGGCAGACCGCGCCTGCCGTGCACGGCAGCGTCGGCTGTGGCTGGCGTTGCCGGTGCGGCACAGGTCTGTCGAGCCGCCTCCGCCGGCGTTACGATCTAATCGCCCCTCACCCGTGAGGCCAGGCTTGCCTGACGAGGACCGGTTCAGCCCGCTGCGCAGAAATTCTCTTCCAGCTGGAGGTCAAGCAAATGACGAATAGCCCAGAAACTGAGGTCTCCGAAGCCCAGATCGCCGTGCACTGGAAGGAAGAGGACTACTACCAGCCGCCACCCAGCTTTGTGGCACAGGCCAACGCCGCTGACCCCGCCATTTTCGAGCGGTTCGCCGAGGACAAGTTCCCTGAGTGCTTCGCTGAGTACGCCGACATGCTGACCTGGGACGAGCGCTGGCACACCACCCTGGACACGTCGACCCCGCCATTCTGGAAGTGGTTCGTCGGCGGCAAGCTGAACGCCTCGTACAACTGCGTCGACCGGCACGCGCAGGCCAGTCCGGACAAGACGGCGATCGTCTGGGTGCCCGAGCTAGAGACCGATGAGCACGTCCGCATCAGCTACGGCGAGCTGTACCGCCAGGTGAACGAGTTCGCCGCCGTGCTGCGCGACTTCGCCGGCCTGCGGGCTGGCGACCGGGTGACCCTGCACATGCCGATGGTGCCCGAGCTGGCGGTCACGATGCTGGCCTGCGCCCGGCTCGGCGTGATCCACTCCCAGGTGTTCGGCGGGTTCAGCGGCAATGCCTGCGGCACCAGGATCGCCGACTCAGGCAGCAGGGTGCTGATCACGATGGACGGCTACTACCGGGCGGGTGACCTCACGGACCACAAGGTGAAGGCCGACGAGGCACTCGAAGAGGCGGCCAGGCAGGGCCAGGAGGTCGACAAGGTGCTGGTCTGGCGGCGGCACGCCGGCCAGTACGCGTCGCAGACTCCGATGGGCCCGGGCCGGGACTTCTTCGTGGACGAGCTGCTTGCCGAGCACGCAGGCGCGATAGTCGAGCCGGTGTCCATGCCCGCGGAGGCGCCGCTGTTCCTGATGTACACCAGCGGCACCACCGGCCGGCCGAAGGGCTGCCAGCACAGCACCGGCGGCTACCTGGCCTACGTCACCGGCACGTCAAAGTACTACCAGGACATCCACCCGGACGACATGTACTGGTGCATGGCCGACATCGGCTGGATCACCGGGCACTCCTACATCGTCTACGGCCCGCTGGCGCTGGGGACCACGACGGTGATCTACGAGGGCGTGCCTAACTATCCCGATGGCGGGCGTCCCTGGCGGATCGCCGAGAAGCTCGGCGTGAACATCTTCCACACCTCGCCGACGGCCATCCGGATGCTGCGCAAGGTCGGCCCCGAGGAGCCGAAGAAGTACACCTACCACTTCAAGCACATGACCACCGTCGGCGAGCCGATCGAGCCCGAGGTCTGGCGGTGGTACCACTCCGAGGTCGGCAAGGGCGAGGCGGCCATCGTCGACACCTGGTGGCAGACCGAGAACGGCGGGTTCCTCGGCAGCACGCTGCCTGCCCTGCAGCCGATGAAGCCGGGCAGCTGCGGCCCCGGCGTGCTCGGCATGTACCCGGTGATTTACGACGAGAACGGCGACGAG
>DATNIU010000253.1:0-2393 GCA_035604275.1 Streptosporangiaceae bacterium
GTCTCCGACCGCGGCGATGAGTTCTTCGATCAGTTCACCGACCGGCTCAGCGCCTTGCTGGCTGAGCAGGAGGCCGGCATCGGCGCGTTCTACGTGCTCGTCGCCGAGGATGGCTCGGTCCTGGGCCGGTTCAACCTGGTCGGCATCGAGGATGGCACTGCGGAACTCGGCTACCGGGTCGCGCAGCACGTCGCCGGCCGCGGCGTGGCGACCGCGACCGTCCGGGAGCTATGCGGGCTGGCGGCGGCGCGGCACGGGCTGCGCACACTGCGGGCGGCCACCGCCCGCGAGAATGCCGCGTCCCAGAAGGTGCTGACCAGGGCCGGGTTCGTCCCGGTTGGCCCGGCCGACCCGGCCGACGTCGGCGGTAAGCCAGGCACCTGGTATCAGCGCGACCTAGCCGCCGGCTGACCCTGGCCGAGGCGGCGTGGGCGTCGCGGGACGGCGATCGGCGTCCCTGGGACCAGGCGGGATCTGGACGCCGCATTCGGGTGGCGTCAGGGACGTCGGCGTCCGTTCGTCATGGTCTGGCTGGCCAGACGCGACCGTCGCTGGAACAGGGCTTTCCTGGCGGCCTTGGCGACCGCTTTCACCGGGTGGTATCGGCCGATCGCTTCCAGCACCGGCTCGGCCGATGTCGTCGCGCAGCCGCCGAGCTCGCTCGCCAGCCGCGCCTGCGCGGCCTCGTCGCCGGCCAGCGCAAGGCAGCCGGCCAGGCCGACCTGCCCGGCTGTCAGCAGCCGGTTGGCTAGCACGTCGCAGAACGTCTCCAGGTCGCCCGGGTCGTAGAGTTCGCGCTCGGCCACCAGGCCGTGATCGGCCAGCCAGCAGAGCGCCGCGCCGCGGGCCACCCGATCGGCGGCGAGTTGCCGGATGTGCGGCGCTGCGGCTTCCGGCCCGATATCGGTCATGATCGACAGCGCGATGTTCTGCAGCGGCAGGTTGCTGATCTGCCGTGCCGCGTCGGCCAGTTCGGCCAGCGCCTGCTCCGGCGTCCGGCGCCGCAGCCAGGCATCGACCTCTGCTGCGGACGAGAGCGAGTCGGCGGGGTCGATCCCGGTCACCAGCCCGGCGGCCGAAGCGGAAGCGAGCCGTCCGGCGGCCGGCGTGTCGTAGCCGGCGGCGGCGAGCCGGCTTCGCAGGGCTGCCAGGCCGGCCGGGGTCAGCTCGACATCCCCGCCAGGCCGCACCAGGTTCAGCTCCTCGTCGTCGGCTGACGGGCCGACGCGGCGCAGGACGCCGGCCAGTTCCATGCCGTCCGCGAGTCTGGCAACGTCCCAGCCGACATGACGGATGACGTAATCGCCGGGGGTCTGCCCGAAATCGAACACCCCGGTTATCGCGTGGGTGGCGAGGTCAGTGATGTCGGCCAGCGGCACCGGGCACCCTGCCATGTACGGGGGGATCAGCAGGTGGACGGTGATGCTGTCGATCACTTGGTCCACTTCCGGCCAGCGCGCCCAGGCACCGGGCGGCGTCTGCGCCCCGATCGGCCCGACCGCCAGCAGCGCGTCCAGGGCCTTGTCGAACATGCCAGCCAGGTCGTCGGCCAGCGCCAGGCCCCGCTTGGTGGCGACTACCCTGCCGTGGAGCACGCGCACGACGCCGGCCTTCTTGGCCCACGTGAACACCAGCCGCAGCCTCGGCAACTCGGCGGAGCTGCGGGTCCTGAACACCCGGTCGCCGATCCGCGGATCCATCACGTCGCCGGTGTCCAGCAAGGTAACCAGCTCACGGGCGTCGGCTAGGTTCAGGTGCCCGTTTGGCGTGAGCCTCCGGCCGGCTCCGGCGAACCTGGCGAGCTTGGCGAACATCGGCAGGACCGGGGCAGCCGCCTTCGACGCCTCGATGACCTCATCCGGCGGCAGCACCACCGGCGGGAGCGACCGCGGGCGCGGCGCCACCGCTGGCCCGCCGGCATGCAGGACGCTGTCCGGCAGGATGACGTCGCGCTCCTTATCGCTGAGCGAGTTGAATCGCTCCATCCACGCCGCGAGCCCTGCCTCGTCGGTCGGGTCGTACCCGTAGGCGGCAGCCCCGGCGAACAGGGCCTTGGCCATCCCGAAGCTGGCCGGGTTCCCCATCTCGGCGATGAACTCCTCCGTGGCGTCCGTGGCGGCGGCACGGAGCACCGCCGCGGTCGCGGATCCCTGCGCGAGCAGTCCCTGAGTCGCCAGGTAGTCGGTGAAAAGGGCGATGTTGCCGGGGATGGCCGCGCAATCTTCCTGGGACACGCTCAGCTTGCGCGGGCACCACCCCACCAGGAACTCGGTGATCTCGCCGGCGGTCCACCGCCCGAGGTGCCCATCGCCGTATCCGAACTTCCAGTCGAGCGCGAGGCTGGCGTCGCTGACGGCCTCATCGGCGGCTTCCTGGCTCAGCCGCGACGCGTC
>DATNIU010000254.1:0-12206 GCA_035604275.1 Streptosporangiaceae bacterium
TGAACCACAGCTACCTGCCGAACATCGCTCAGGCCTGGCCCGTATTCACCGATCCCTACTACGACGCGGGATGGCAGTACACCGTTCCCTACACGGTCTACACGACCGGCATCGCGTGGCGGAAAGACCACGTGTCAGAGAACCCATACCTCATGGTCAACGGGTGGGCCTTCCCCTGGCAGGCCAGGTACAAGGGCAAGGTCGCGATCCTGGACGACTACCGCGAGGCGATCAGCCTCGGACTGCTGATGAACGGGATCACAGACCTCAATACCAACGATCCCGGGCAGATCCTGACCGGGCAGCAGGCGCTCATGGACCTGGCCGCGATGACCGGCCTGCGGATCGACAACACCGACCGCACCGACGTCGCCTCCGGCCAGACCTGGATCCATCACGCGTGGTCCGGCGACATAGCAGCGGTGCAGCAGTACCTGCCCAAGGGCGTGCCGGTCGACGTCGTCGGATACTGGTTCCCGCCGGGCGGGCAGGGCCCGGTGGCGAACGACATCAACACGGTGCTGCACGGGGCGCGGAATCCGGTGCTTGCCCACCTGTTCCTGAACTTCATGCTCGACCAGGCGAACGCGCTCACCAACATCAGGCAGAACGGCTACCTGCAGCCGGTGAAAGCGATCACCCCGGAGCGGCTGGTCTATGCCGGAATACTCCCCCGCAGCCTGGTCTCCACCGCAGTGCTGCCCACGTACTTCGGGCACGGGCTGAAGGAACTTCAGCTCCCGGTCGCCACGGATCTGTTCTGGCAGCAGGCCTGGCAGGCGGTGCGTTCGCGACGGTCGAACGCCTAGGCCCCACGGCGGCCGGGCTGTCCGGGGTCAGCCTCTTCGTCCTCGGGCGGGCGGAACCGTGCGATGTGCCCGCTCTGTTAACCAGAAAGCCTTGCACTTTGTGCGTCAGTGCAATACTGCTAGGAACAGATCGATCAGCTGACGGAACATTCAGTCAAGACGGCTGAGCCGGGCAGGAAGGCTGGAGTCGATGCACCCACGAGAGGGCTGGCAGGGCGACGGGATACGCCGTCGCGGTGACCTCTCGAGACGCCAGGCGCTGCAGCGCGCGGGCACCGCGGCGCTGCTCGCGGCCGGAGGCGGATCCCTGCTCAACGCGTGCGCGCCCTACCTGACGGGGACCGGGACGCTGCCGCTGCCCAGGCGGAGCAGCCCGGTGCGCTGGCCGCTGTTCAAGGACAATCAGGCGATCGCGAGCGGGCTGGCGCCCGAGCAGGGCGCGACGCTTCAGATCTACAACTGGGTCGCCTATGTCAATCAGGCATGCCTCAACCACTTCGCCAAGAAGTACAACTGCAAGGTCACGCTGACCACCTTCAACACGATGGACGAGGCGCTGGCCAAGCTGCGCAGCGGGCTGAGCTTCGACGTGTTCATGGGCGTCACCGTCGACGTGCTCGGCCAGCTGATCGAGACCAAGCTGATCCAGCCGCTGAACCACAGCTACATCCCGAACATCACCCAGACCTGGCCGGACTTCACCGACCCCTTCTACGACCTGGGCTGGCAGTACACGGTCCCGTACACGATCTACACGACCGGCATCGCGTGGCGCAAGGACTACGTGCACGAGAACCCGGCCACGATGACGAACCCGTGGGCGATGCCGTGGCAGGCCAAGTACAAGGGCAAGGTCGCGATCCTGGACGACTACCGGGAGAGCATCAGCCTGGGGCTGATGAAGAACGGCGTCTTCAACCTGAACACCAGTGACTACCGCCAGATCGCCGCCGCCAGGCGGCAGATCCAGGATCTGGTCAGCCTCGTCAACGTGCACATCGACAACAACGACTACACCGAGGTTCCGACCGGCCAGACCTGGATTCACCACGCCTGGTCCGGCGACATGGCGGCGTCGTATCAGTACATGCCCAAGGGCGTGCCTGTGGACGTGGTCGGCTACTGGTTCCCGGCCGACGGCAGCGGCCCGGTGGGCAACGACACGAACACGGTTCTGCGCTCCGCGCGCAACCCGGTGCTCGCCCACCTGTTCCTCAACTACCTGAACGACCTGCCCAACGTGCTGGAGAACATCAGCTACAACGGCTACATGCAGCCGCTGAACGAGGTGACCCCGCAGCGGCTGGTCAAGGAGAAGCTGCTGCCGCCCAGCCTGATCTCGACCGCGGTGCTGCCCGCGTACTTCAAGCGCGGGCTGGGCGAGCTCCAGCTGCCGGTCGACGCCGACGCGCTCTGGCAGCAGGCCTGGCTCGAAGCAAGCAGCGGGATCTGAGGCAGCCATGGCAACTCGCGTCCAGCCGACCCGCCAGCCCGCGCTACCGCGCAGCGAGCCGCCTGAGCGGCGCCGCACGTTCTACGCCATGCTGGCACTGCCAGGCATCCTCTGGCTCGCCCTGCTCTTCATCGTCCCGTTCTACGCGGCGCTCGCCATCGCCATGGGGCAGCTGAACCGGCTGTACGAGACGCCCGTCGCGATCTGGAACCCGCTGCACTGGAGCTCGGCGAACCTGACCAACGTCGTGCGCGACCTATTCGGCGCCACCGCGTTCGCCGGGCCGCTGATGCTCAGGACAATTATCTACGTCCTGGTCGCTTCGGCGCTGTCGCTGCTGATCGGCTACCCGGCCGCGTACTTCGTCGCCAGGTTCGCCGGCCACCGCAAGGGCCTCTTCCTGATCCTGCTGATCGCGCCGTTCTGGATCAGCTACATGATGCGGATGCTGGCCTGGATCGACCTGCTGCAGACCAGCGGCTATGTCAACAAGGTGCTGACCTCGCTGCACCTGATCAGCCAGCCGGTCAACTGGTTGGGCGGGCATTCGTTCACGGTGATCGCAGGCCTGGTCTACGGCTACATCCCCTACCTGATCCTGGTGCTCTACGCCGGACTTGACCGGATAGATCCTTCCCTGATCGAGGCCGGGCGAGATCTCGGTCTCAGCCGGGCGCGCACGTTCCTGCGGGTAACGCTGCCGCTGTCCAGGCAGGCCATCATGACCGGGCTGCTGATCACCATGCTGCCGATGTTCGGCGACTACTTCACCAACCAGCTGCTCTCCGGCTCGCCGAGCACATCCATGATCGGCAACCTGATCCAGGGCCAGCTCGGAACCCCGGGGCTACAGGGCCAGGGAGCGATCCTGTCACTGCTGCTGCTGCTCGTCCTGCTGATCCCGATGATCTACTACGTCGTGGCGACCAACCGCGCGTCCAGGGAAGCGTCATGACGGAGTCGTGCCAGGGAAGCACAGTGACGGAGTCGCGCTGGGAGGTACCGTGACGACCGACATCAGGGCACGGCCGCCGGTAGGCCCGACGGACATCGCCTCTCGCTCTCTGCCCGGCAGGCTGCGGCGCAACCCCTGGCGCCACCCGTGGATCCTTGAAGGCTTCACCTGGCTGTACCTGATCTGGTCGCTGGTGCCGATCGTGATCGCGGTCCTCTTCTCGTTCAACAACGGGAAATCGCAGAGCACCTGGCAGGGCTTCTCCTGGCGCTGGTACTTCAGCGATCCGGTCTACTCGGTGCTGCACAACCCCACCCTGCACAGTGCCGTCATCCAGACCGTGCGGCTGTCGGTATACACCACCCTGATCGCGGTGCCGCTCGGCGTGGCGTTCGCGCTCGGCATCAACCGGTGGAAGGGCTACACGGCATCGACGTTCAACTTCGTGATGATCTTGTCGTACGTCGTTCCCGAGCTGATCTTCGGCGTCGCGATGTTCTTCGCGTTCACGGTGCTCTTCAGCTTCGTTCATCTCGGCACGATCGCGCAGGTGCTGTCGCTGGTGACGTGGAACGTCAGCTGGCCGGCGATCATCGTCCAGGCGCGGCTGGTCACGCTCGGCAGGCAGTACGAGGAGGCCGCCGCCGACCTGGGCGCCAGCCAGTGGCGGACGGTGCGCAAGGTGCTGCTGCCGCTGCTGACCCCGGCGATCTTCGCCAGCGCGGTGCTCGTCTTCTCCAGCGTGATCGACGACTTCGTGATCGTGCAGCTGCTCTCCTCGACGGTCAGCACCCAGCCGATGTCGGTGATCATCTACAGCCAGCAGCACGGCGGCAACGGCGGCCCGGCGCTCAACGCGCTCGGCACGATCATGCTGATCATGTCGTTCATCATCGCGACCGCGGGATACATCGGCTACCGCCTGATGACCCGTGGCGAGCGCGGCAGCACGGCCGAGTCGCTGACCACCATCGCCGGCGCCTGAGCCGCACGCCGGATGACGAACACAGCGCTGCCCGCCAGGGCACAGGTCGTGATCGTCGGCGGCGGGGTGATCGGCTGCAGCATCGCCTACCACCTGGCGCACCTGGGCTGGACCGACGTGGTGCTGCTCGAGCAGCACGAGCTGACCGCGGGCACCACCTGGCACGCGGCCGGGCTGATCACCTCGGCCGGGATGACCGACGAGACCGCGCTGTTCTTCAGCCGGTACTCGCGCGACCTGTACGCCCGCCTCGAGGCCGAGACCGGCCACTCGACCGGCTTCCGGCCGGTCGGCCACATCTCGCTGGCCTGCACCCCGCAGCGGCAGGCCGCGTTGCGGCGCGAGGCCGCCTGGATGCACGGATTCGGTGTCGAGGACACCGAGATCTCACCCGGCGAGCTGGCCCAGATGTGGCCGCTGGCCAGGACCGACGACGTGCTGTCCGCGTTCTACGTGGCCGACGAGGGTCGAGCCGACCCGGTCGGCGTGGCCACCTCCCTCGCCAAGGGCGCCAGGCAGCGCGGCGTCCGGGTGATCGAGGGCGTGGCGGCCACCGGAGTCCGGACGCAGCGCCGCCGGGTCACCGCCGTGCTCACCGAGGCCGGCCCGATCGAGACCGACGTGGTCGTGAACGCGGCCGGCATGTGGGCGCGTCAGTTCGGCGCGCTGGCCGGCGTGCACGTCCCGTTGCAGGCGGCCGAGCATTACTACCTGCTGACGGACACCGTCGCGGGAATGAGCCAGGACCTTCCGGTGATCGAGGACCCGGACAGCTACGGCTACTACCGGCCAGAGGGCGACGGGATGCTGGTCGGCCTGTTCGAGCCGGTCGGCGCGCCGTGGTCGCTGGACGGCGTGCCGCGGAGCTTCTCGTTCGGCACGCTGCCGCCGGACTGGGACCGGATGGCGCCGTACCTGGCCAGGGCGATGGACCGGATCCCGTCCCTGGCCGACACCGGGGTGCGGACCTTCTTCTGCGGGCCCGAGTCGTTCACCTCCGATGTCCGGCCGCTGCTCGGGCCCGCCCCCGAGCTGGACGGCTACTTCGTCGCCGCGGGGCTGAACTCGCTCGGCATCCTGTCCGGCGGCGGGGTCGGCAACGTCATCGCGCACTGGATCGTGGACGGGGTGCCGCCGGTCGACGCGACCGCGGTCGCGATCGACCGGACGGCCAGCTACGAGACGTCGCGCCGGTTCCGCGCCGAGCGCACCGTCGAGCAGCTCGGTGTGCTCTTCGGTGACGCGGTCTGGCCGGCCTGGAAGCCGAGGACCGGGCGGAACGTGCGCCGCTCGGTGCTGCACGACCGGCTGGCCGCGGCCGGCGCCCACTTCGGCGTCTCGGCCGGCTGGGAGTTCCCCGAGTGGTTCGCCGGATCCGGCGAGCGACCGGAGACGACGCTGGACTACCGGCGCCCGGCCAGCCACCCGATCGTGGAGCGCGAGCACCTCGCGATCCGCGAGGCGGTCGGCGTGATCGACATGAGCCTGATGGCCAAGCTGATCGTGCAGGGCCCGGCCGCGCCGGCCGTGCTCAGCCGCCTGTCGGCGAACGACGTCACCCGCGACGTCGGCCGCCTGGTCTACACCCAGTGGCTGAACCAGGCCGGCGGCATCGTCGCCGATGTCACCGTGACCCGGCTCGATGACGAGAAGTTCCTCGTGGTCGCCAGCGACATCATCCACCGCAGGATCGAGCCGCTGATCCGGCGCGAGACCCGGGCCGGCGAGGTCGTGACGGTGGCCGACATCACCTCGGGCACGACGTTGCTGACGGTCCAGGGCCCGGCATCACGCGAGCTGATCAGCCGGCTCACGGACGCGGACTTGTCGAACGATTCGTTCCCCTATCTGACCGCACAGCACGTGCATGTCGGTTACGCTCCGGTGCTCGCCATGCGGGTCACCTACGTCGGCGAGCTCGGCTGGGAGCTGCATGTGCCCGCCGAGTACGCGGCCGGGGTGTACGACGACCTGATGGCGGCCGGGCAGGACCTGCACGTCCGCCCGGTCGGCCTGGCCGCGATGTCGGGCCTGCGGCTGGAGAAGGGCTACCGCGACATGGGCGTCGACATCGACAACACCGACAACCCGATCGAGGCGGGCCTTGGCTTCGCCGTGGCGTGGGACAAGCCGGGCGGCTTCACCGGCCGCGACGCGCTGCTCGCGGCGCGGGAGGCCGGCCCGCCGAGGCACCGCGTGGTCGGGCTGATCGTGGACGATCGCGACGCCGACCTGTTCGGCAACGAGCCCGTGTTCGGAGACGGCGGCTGGGTGGGCTATGTCCGCGCTGCCGCCTATGGATACACGGTCGGCGGGCCGGTCGCGCTCGCGCAGGTCTCGTGCGACGACGGCGTGACGGCGCAGTGGCTCAAGGCCGGCCGGTTCACCGTGCGGACCGATGCCCGCGACTGGCCAGCCCGGTTGCAGATCGCCCCGTTCTACGACCCCCAGCGCCTCCGCATCCTGGGCGACCCGGCCGAGTGAATACGCGGTTCCATAGCGAAAAAACGCGATGGATTGCGCAATCCACCCGGCCGCGGCGCGGCCGAGGCGGCGCGGCCGAGGCGGCGCAGGCGCGGCGGCGCAGGCGCCGCGGCACGGGAGCGGCGGCCCCGCGCTACTCGCGCCGGTAGAGCCGTTCGAGATCGACAAGGACGATCTCCGGGGAGCGAGCTGCCAGCCGGCGAAGTTCGTCGGAGAAGCCGGCGCCGGAGAAGAGCGCGAGCCTGGTCCGGTCGCCTGCCCTGGCAGACGGATGGTCGCGAAGCAGGTCACGAGCTCTGGTCAGGCGCTCCAGATGGCCAGGCGTCAGGACCGTGTTCCACTTCGCCTCGCCCAGGCAGAGGACTTCTGGCCGACCGGCCTGGCCCTGAGCCTGCCCGGCCTCGCCCTGAGCGAGCACAGCCACGTCGATCTCGATCAAGGCCCGGCCCGATCTGTCGTTGATGGTGCCGCTGCCCACCGTCGCCGGGTACCCGCCGAACGTCTCTGGCGCCGCGTACCATCGTGCCCAGTCCCGGCAGAGCCGCTCAAAGTGCGGGCCTACGACCTTGCTGACGAAGGTCTGGCGCAGACGACGCCAGATATCGGCAGCTCGACCTGGCCGCTCCAGATCGCCCCAGGCCGGCCGCATGACCGCGTGGTAGAACGTAACCATCGGCTCGGCGATGCGGTACGCGGACCGGTTGCCGCGGAGCAGGTCGGCCTCCCTGGAGATCAGCCCGGCGTCTTCCAGGACGCCGAGCGGGTGCGCGAGGTCGGTCGACCGGCGGGCCAGGTAGCTCGCTATGCCACCGCGCGTCGCGTTGCCTTCGGCGATCGCGGCGAGCACCGAGTGGTACAAGGCCGTATCGCGCAGGTCAGGCTCGGTGGCCAGCAGGTAACGCGCCTCCCTGAAGAGCGGCCGTGCGGGGTTGAGCACCGTCCGCACCAGCCACGGGTCGAAGTCGTCCGGGCCGGCCGGCGCGTCGTCCTGGGAGAACTCCCTCCGGTACGCCGGGGTACCGCCGACGACCGCATTGGTCAGCACAGCCGTTCTCGGGTCCGGTATCCCCCAGAATCTCGCAGCAAGCCGGAAATCGAAGGTTGGGACGACAAGTTCAAGCGCCGCCCGGCCGCGCAGCGGCGCGTTGCCGGAGAGCAACTTGCCCATCAGCGACAGCGCGGAGCCGCACAGCAGCAGCCGAACCTGAGCACCAGATCGCCTGGCTCCTGGGTCCAGCTGGCGCTGGATCAGCGACGGCAGTTCCGGGGCCTGCCTGACCAGGTACGGAAACTCGTCAAGTACCACGACCGTGGGCGCGCTACCGGACGCCCCGGCCAGCAGTTGTGATAGTGCCTCGTCCCAGTTGGCGAACCGGTAGGGCACAGGTTCGCCGCGGAAACCTGCCAGCGCGGCCCCGAACTCGCGCAGCGACTCAGGCGCCGCGGCTTCCGTGGCGGTGAACATCAGGCCGCCCGCGGCACGGACGAGGGCATCGAGCAGGTACGTCTTGCCCTGACGACGGCGGCCAGACACGATTCCGAGTGTCGGCCCTGGTGCGTCATAGGTCGCGAACCGAACTAGCTCACTCCACTCGAACTCCCGGTCGAACATGCCAGCAGGTCGGTCGATGGCCGTCTCCAGGATGCGTAGGCTCCAGATGTATAGGTACATCTATTATAACTACAACTATACATCCGTCGCCAGGAGCGGGCGGCGGCCGCAGCGCCTCCGCATCCTGGGCGACCCGGCCGAGTGAATACGCGGTTCGATAGCGAAAAAACGCGATGGATTGCGCAATCCACCCGGCCTGGCGCGGCGCGGCGGCGCAGGCGCGGGCGCCCGGGTCTAGCCGGCCAGGAGGTGCTCGGACTCCAGGCCTGCGCCCTGGCTGATGTCCTCCCCGGCCAGCACCCGCAGCGCGTCCGGCGCCAGGTGGACGTGGACCGGCGTGCCCTGATGCATGTCGGCCTGGCCGCCGTCGTTCTGCATCAGGGCCTGGATCTGCGCCCCGGCAGCCAGCCGCAGCATGACCTGGGTGGCCGATCCCAGGTAGACCAGGCGCTCGACCATGGCGGCCACCCGGTTCGGCCCTTCCGATCCGAACGCCTCGATCCTGACCCGTTCCGGCCGGATCACGGCATGCGCCCGGTCGGGCGAGTTCTGGCCGCCGAAGTCGGCCGTCAGCACCGAGTCGCCGAGCCGCACCTTGCACGTGCCGCCGGGGCCGCGCTCGACCACGTCGACCTCCATCAGGTTGGAGACGCCGAGGAAGTCGGCCACGTAGGTATCGGCCGGCTCGTCGTAGATCGCCTGCGGCGCGCCCATCTGGACGATCTTGCCGGCCCGCATGACCGCGAGCCGGTCCGACATGGTCAGCGCCTCCTCCTGGTCGTGGGTCACGTAGAGGAAGGTGATCCCCACCCGCTCCTGCAGCGCCTTCAGCTCGACCTTGAGCGACCGGCGGAGCTTGGCGTCCAGCGCGCCGAGCGGCTCGTCGAGCAGCAGCACAGCCGGGTTAAGCACCAGCGCCCTGGCGAGCGCGACGCGTTGCTGCTGGCCGCCGGACAGCTGCGCTGGCCTGCGCTTCTCGAAGGACCGCAGCTGCACCAGGTCGAGCGCCTGGTAGACCCGGCGGCTCAGCTCGGCCTTGTCGACGCCGCGGTTGCGCAGCCCGAACGCCACGTTCTCGAACACCGTCAGGAACGGGAACAGCGCGTAGCTCTGGAACACCGTGTTGACGTTCCGCTTGTTCGGCGGCACGTTCGTCACGTCCGCCCCGTCGAGCAGCACCTGGCCCGATGTCGGCTGCTCGAAGCCGGCGATCAGGCGCAGCGTCGTGGTCTTGCCGCAGCCGGACGGCCCGAGCAGCGAGAAGAACTCTCCGCTCGACACCACCAGGTCGATGCTGTCGACCGCCACCTCGACAAAGTGCTTGCTGAGCGCGACGAGCTCGATCTGCCCACCGGACATGTCTGGCTACCTCCCTGCCCCGTCACCGATCACGGGGCCGGTCCCGTGCTCGCGCCCGCTCGGCGCCCAGTCAAAAGATAGATGATCCGCTATATACCGCATGCAGAGTTCAAATGCACTCACCGGGTCGACAACCGGATCGCCAAGGGCGATCTGGACGGTCAGCCCGTCGAGCAGCGCGGACAGGAAGATCGCGAACTCCCCGGCGTCCACGCTGGCGAACTCCCCGGCCTCCTGGCCGGCCAGGACCAGCGAGACGATCACCTCGCGCCAGCGCTCGTCCGACTTCTGCCGCACGCCGGCCACGTCGGCGTTCCTGGCTGCCTGCACCCAGAAGTCCAGCCACAGCTGCCACGTGGCCTGCGGCTCGGGATCGCCGTCGGGCAGCAGGTTCATCGCCACGAACTCCTCGAGCCGCCTGGCGGCGGTCGGCAGCTCGTCCATCCGGCGCTTGCCCTCCGCGTACCAGGAGTCCTCGTAGTACCTGATCGCCTCGGTGAGCAGCTGATCCTTGGTCTTGAAGTAGTAGATGACCAGGGCCGGGCTGATCGCGATCCGCTCGGCGATGTCCGCGATCCTGGTGTCGGCGAAACCGCGCTCGGAGATCACGTCAAGCGCCGCCTGAAGCATCTGCCCGCGCCGCTGGTCGGCGATGCCCGGCCCCGCGCTCTCCGGCGCCCGCACTGCCTGTCCGGCCCGTTCAGTCATGGCTCAATTCCTCCGCACCACTTGTCGTTACCGTAGCAAATTTCTAGACTGAACATTCAGTCAATACCACGCAGCGGGGCGCCCGCCCCGGACTGGCGCAGCGGGCTCACCCGCGGCGACCAGCACAGCGGGCTCGCCCGCCTCGACGACGGAAGGCGGACTCATGGCCGCAACATACGACGCCATCGTCATTGGCGGAGGGCATAACGGCCTAGTTGCCGCCGCGTATCTCGCCCGCGCCGGCGCTCGCACGGTGGTGCTCGAAGGCCGCCACAAGACCGGCGGCGCGGCCACCACCGAGTCGCCCTGGCCGGACGCGCCGGAGTTCAAGGTCACCAGGCTCTCCTATGTGATGAGCCTGATGCCGCCGACGATCATCAACGACCTCAAGCTGGCCAGCCACGGCTACATGGTCTACCCGATGGGCCCGTACTACCAGGCGTTTGGAGAGGGCGGATCGATCAAGCTCTACGCCGATGATGCCAAGCGCAACTATGAGTCGGTCGCCCGGTGGTCGAGGAAGGACGCCGAGGCGATGCCGCGCTGGGACGCCTGGCTGGCCGGCCTGGCCGACGTGCTCGGCCCGATGCTGCTGACCGTCCCGCCGAACATCGGCTCGCGCAAGCCGCGCGACCTGAAGGCGACGCTCAGGCTCGCCTGGCGGAACCGCGGCCTCGACGTGCGGACGGTCGCCGACGCCACCCGGCTGATGACGATGTCGATCGCCGACCTGCTCGACGACTGGTTCGAGTCCTCGCAGGTCAAGGGGGCGCTCGCGGTCAACGGCGTGATCGGCACCTGGGCCGGCCCGTACGAGCCGGGCACCGCCTACGTGATGGCGCACCACTCGATCGGCGATGTCGGCGACGGTCACCTGGGCAACTGGGGCTTCGCCGAGGGCGGCATGGGCGCCGTGTCCGATGCCATCGAGGCCGCGGCCCGCGGATTCGGCGCCGAGGTGCGGCTCAACGCCCGGGTCGCCAGGGTGCTGGTCAGCGAGGGCCGCGCGGTCGGCGTGGCGCTGGAGAACGGCGACGAGCTGCGCGCGGGCACCGTGGTCACCACGCTGCACCCGCGGACCGCGTTCCTCGACCAGGTCGGCGAGGAGAACCTGCCCGAGGACTTCGCGCGGGACATCAGGACCTGGAAGACCCGCAGCGGCGTCGTCAAGATCAACCTGGCGCTGGCCGAGCTGCCCGACTTCACCGCCGATCCCGGCACCGACCAGCAGGAGCACCACACGGGGTCGGTGGAGATGGCCCCGTCGATGGAGTTCATCGAGCGTGCGTTCCAGCACGCGCGGGACGGCCAGCCGGCCCTGCGCCCGTTCAGCGACGGCGTGATCCCGACCACCTTCGACAAGACGCTATGCCCCGAGGGCACGCACATCATGTCGCTGTTCACCCAGTGGGTGCCGTCCGACTGGAACCTCGAGCCGCACACCGCCGAACTCGAGGCCTACGCGGACCGCATGATCGAGCTCTACGACGAGGTCGCGCCGAACTTCAAGGCCTCGATCCTGCACCGCGACATCGTCGGGCCATACGACATGGAGCAGGAGTACGGCCTGATCGGCGGCAACATCTTCCACGGCGAGCTCTCGCTCGAGCAGCTGTTCCACATGCGCCCGGCCCCCGGCTACGCCGACTACCGCACCCCGATCGCCGGGCTGTACAACGGCAGCTCGGCCACCCACGCCGGCGGCGGCGTCTGCGGCATCCCCGGCTGGCAGGCCGCGCGGGCCGCGATGGCCGACCGCCGGGCCGCGATCTCCGGCCTGACGTCCAGGGCCGGCCGCGCGGCCAGGGCGGTCGGCGCGGCCGGCCCGGCGGGAGCGGCCA